>JBAXNX010000086.1:0-6204 GCA_037133575.1 Chloroflexota bacterium | reverse complement strand
CAGATCTGGAACCTGGCGAACTACCTGCGCTCGCTGTCGCAGGCGCCGCTCCCAACCCAATAGTCCGATGGCGCTGTAACGGGATAGCACGAGGGGGGGCGAATGCTCCCCCTCGATTGTTTCGCCGTGAGGCTGACTACCCGATCTTGCCGGGGAGCCATTCCCAGATCTTGCTCCAACCGTCGACTGCCTGCTCCTGTCGGTAGGCGCCGCGGTCGTAGTAGAAGAAGCCGTGTCCGGCACCGTCGTAGCGGTGGAACTCGTAGTCCTTACCGGCAGCCTTCAACTGCTCCTCGTGCTCGTTCGCCATCTCGGGCGTCGGGTTGCGGTCGTCGTTGCCGAAGATGCCAAGGATCGAGGCCGTGACATTGCTCGTGAGCGAGCTCGGCGAGACCGGACGCATCGGCGTGAGGTCGGCCTCGGCCTGGATGACACCGCCCGGCCAGCACTCGACCACCGCGTCGATCTCCTTGCCGAGCTTGCCGGCGGTGAGGAACGCGTGGCGGCCACCGGAGCAACTGCCGTACACCGCGACCTTGCCGTTGGTGTACGACTGGCCCTTCATGTAGTCAGCCGCACCCTTGACGTCGCCGACGACCTGCTCGTCTGGCACGCCACCCGCCTCGCGGACGCGAGCGCCGACTTCCTCGGGCGTACCGTCGCCGTTGCGCTCGTAGAGGTTCGGGCAGATCGCCGCGAAGCCGTGCTGCGCGAAGCGGCGCGTGGCCTCCCAGTACCACTCGTCCCAGCCGGGCGCGTGGTTGATCAGCACGACCGTGCCGACGGGGTTCGAGGTCGCCGGACGGGCGACATACGCCTTGATCTGGTCACCGTTGGCCCCTGCGACCTTCACAACCTCACAGGTCATGCCGGCGAGCTCTTCAGTCTTGATTGGCATTGTGTGTCCTCCTAGTCAGGCGCTATGGGGTGCGACGCTTACGCGCGCCGCACCATGTCGAGGAGCTGGTCTTCCCAGCTCCAGTCGTACTCGCGGACCTTGTCGAGGCCTTCGCGCATGAACCACTCGAAGGTGTGCTCGACGGCGGACTTAAATCCGTAGTCGGGCTCCCAGCCAGTGTCTTCACGCAAGGCATCGATGCTGAAGATCGTGTTGTGGTTCCAGTGGTGCAGCTGTGGGTTGAGCCGCTGGATGAGGCTCTGCGCAAACCGCATGTTCGAGCTCTCAGTCGGCAGCCCCGTCGCATACGTCCGAGGTGCACGCAACTGCACCGTGGAGCCGTCGAGGCTGACCCGGTCCGTCCAGATGTCATCCATCAGCGATGCCGGGATGAACACCTTCTCTGGGTCAACGCCCACGACCTCGGCGAAGGTGTCGATGTAGCCTTCGTCGGTGTAGAAGTCCTTGCCCGTGACGTTGTAGCGCTTGCCGAACGTGTTCGGGTTCAGCATCGCCATGCGCAGCGCCTTGGCCTCGTCGTCGACGTGACCGATCTGGCCCATCGTGGTGCCGTCACCAGGAATGAGCACCGGCCGGCCACCGAGCAGGCGCATGAAGACGCGCTGCTCGCGCTCGGCGCTGTTGTTGTTCGGGCCGAACACCATCGAGAACGACATGACCGTCGAGTTGAACCCGATGTCATGCTGCTGGTTGAACAGGAACCGCTCGACGATCAGCTTGTTCTTGCCGTAGTCGCCCTGCTTCGGGCCCTCGTCAACCGCGTGTGTCTCCCGGATCGGGAGCACATTCGTGTCGGCGTAGACGACCGTCGAGCCGGCGAAGATGTAGTGGCCGATGCGGCCTTTGAACGCCTCGAACAGTGGCTTCACGTCATTGAGCGTGTAGCCCGAGATGTCCTGCACGCAGTCGAAGTCCTCGCGGCGCATCGTCTCGAGGAGCTGCTCGTAGTTCGTGCGGTCGCCGTAGAGGCGGCGCACACCCTTCGGCAGTACCGCCTCAGAGACGCCGCGGTTGAACGTGGTGACCTCGTGCCCGTGCTGGACGAGGTCCCGCACGAGCGACAGGCCGTTGAATCGTGTCCCACCCATGACCAGTACGCGCATCGTGTCTCTCCTTGAGGACGACGGAGCCCGAGTTAGCCGCGGCGGATCGCGTCGATCAGCTTGTCTTCCCAGCCGAAGTCGTATTCGCGGACCTTCTCGAGACCGTTCTGGAGGAACCACTCGTAGGTCTGCTCGACGGCCGTCTCGAACGTGTAGTCCGGCACGAAGCCGATGTCCTCACGCAGGCGGTCGATCGCGAAGACCGTGTTGTGGTTCCAGTGGTGCAGCTGCGGGTTGAGCCGCTGGATGAGGCTCTGCGCGAGTCGCATGTTCGACTGGCTGAGCGCCTGCACTGCGGCGGCGTTCTCGTACGAGCGTGCCTCGCGCGGGCGCAGTGCAGCCGTGTCACCCTCGAGGTTGACGCGGTCGAGCCAGATGTCGTCCATCAGCGACGCAGGGATGAAGACCTTCTCCGGGTCGACGCCGACAACCTTCGCGAAGGTGTCCACGTAGCCCTCGTCGGTGTAGTAATCCTTGCCGGTGATGTTGTAGCGCTTACCGAACGTGTTCGGGTTCATCATCGCCATGCGCATCGCCTTGGCCTGGTCGTCGACGTGGCCGATCTGGCCCACCGTCGTGCCATCGCCAGGGATCAGCACCGGGCGACCGGAGCGCAGGCGCATGAACATGCGCTGCTCGCGCTCGATGATGTTGTTGTGCGGGCCGAACACCATCGAGAACGACATGACCGTCGAGTTGAAGCCGATCGTCCGCTGCTTATCGATCAGCCAGCGCTCGACCAGGATCTTGTTCTTGCCGTAGTCGCCCTGCTTGGGCCCCTCGTCGACGGCGTGCGTCTCCTCACGGATCGGCAGCACGTTCGTGTCGGCGTAGATCACCGTGGAGCCGGCAAAGATGTAGTGGCCGATGCGGCCCTTGAACGCCTCGAACAGCGGCTGTACGTCGTCGATCGAGTAGCCCGAGACGTCCTGCACGACGTCGAAGTCTTCACGCTTCATCATCGCCGTCAGTGACTCGTGGTCATTGCGGTCGCCGTACAGACGATGCACTGCGCGCGGCAGCGCCACCTCAGTCTGGCCGCGGTTGAATACCGTCACGTCGTGCCCGTGTCGCACGAGGTCGTTGACCAGAGCGAGGCCGTTGAACCTCGTCCCCCCCATTACCAGGACTTTCACGCGTGCCCCCCTCGTCCCCGCGGACATCGAGCGTCCGCCGCATCACGCTCGGCATACACCGAGGCGGGCGCATCATACGCGCGCGAGTTCACGCGTGGGGAAGTGATCAGGAGGGCTACGGGTTACGTCGTGAGCACGAATGCCAGGCGAGGAAGCCTGGTACCCCCAAGGGGATTCGAACCCCTGTTACCGCCTTGAAAGGGCGGCGTCCTAGTCCCCTGGACGATGGGGGCGAGCGCATTAGAGGATAGCGCCCTCACTGCCGAGGGTCACGCACGCGCGATCGCGAGCCGAACGACTACGGCAGAACGCGCGAGGCGGTCGGCAGCACGAGGCGGCGGACGACCGGCTGTCGCAGGCGGACGCACCACCGACGGATTCGCTGCCGCAACCGACGGCCGAGGCCCTTCGCTGTGTGCGCCGCAGTCGTCGATCGCCATCGACTTGGGCTCGACCACCGGCGCCGGAGCGATCGGTTCGACGACGGGTGCTGGAGCGACGGGCTCGGCGTAGGCGTGTGCGACCTCGACCACCGGGCTCACAGCAGCGACGACTGGCGTCGCAGTCGCGACTGGAGCCGTTCGCGGCGGAGCCGGCGTCTCGTTTGGGTACTCGATCTCCGCGATCTCGGGCTGAACGTGGTCGCGGCGCTTCCACCACACGTAGGCAGCGGTGGCGACGACGGCAGTGGCCGTCACGGCAGCGATGGTGACCGCAGTACGACCACGGTGCGAGGTCTTCCGAGAGATCGTTTGCGAGAGAGGAGCCGTGACCTCGGCACGCACCGCCTCGACGACCTCAGCCAGGGTGGCTTCGGCGGTCGAGCGGACGGCTGCTGCGACCTCGGTCGCAACGGTCGCCGCGGCGCGGTGGGTGAGACGGGCGAAGGGTGACGGGAGGCGCATGAGACCGATCCTTCGGTGCGCCGAGGGGTGAATATGCAGCCCTCTGGCGGGTGAAGGCCATTCCAGGAAGGCAATCGGGCCGGATTCGGCTGAAATCGGCCGAGTTGCGAACAGACTGACCGCAACGTCTCCGCTGTGATGGCGTTGTAATGTGGTGAACGCGCTCCGGTGGAGAATCGCAGGGTCGTCCATGGCTGCTCTCGCCGCCCCTCGTGCCCGTATCCAGCACCTGCTGCGTCGCGCTGGCTTTGGCTACCGAGCCGACGAGCTCGAGAGCTACGTCGCGCTCGGCCTCGAAGGCACCGTCGACCGGCTGCTCCTCCCGGAGACCATCGACGACTCAGCGTCTGAGGCCGCTACCGCCACCCTGCTGGCGCCGTTCCAGCTCGACCGCTTCAACAAAGACAACAAAGACGTCGACGTCGATGGGATGCAGCGCGGGGCGTTGTACCCGTCCTGGTACGCCCGCATGCAGACCTCGAACCGGCCGCTGCGGGAGCGGATGACCTATTTCTGGCACGACCACTTCGCCACAGCGCTGAGCAAGGTACAGATCGCCGCGTACATGCAGACGCAGAACGAGACGCTGCGAGCGAAGGGCCTTGGCCCGTTCCGCGAGCTGCTGCTCGCGGTCGCGCGTGACCCGGCCATGCTCGTCTACCTCGACAACCGCACGAACGTCCGCACTGCACCCAACGAGAACTACGCGCGTGAGCTGATGGAGCTGCACACCCTGGGCGAGGGGCGCGGCTACACCGAGACCGACATCCATGAGGTCGCCCGCGCGCTCACCGGCTGGCGCATCGGCGAGGACGGCACGGCGCAGTTCCGTGCTGCGCAGCACGACATCAAGAACAAGACGGTGCTCGGCCTGACTGGCAACTTCGATGATGCGGCGGTGATCGACATCCTCGCGGACGACCGCATGACCGCTGAGTACGTCGTCGGCAAGCTCGTGCGCTACTTCGTGCACCCCGACGGCGAGCCCGACCTCGAAGCCCGCGCGATTGACGTCTTCCGCAACACGCGTGGCCAGATGCGCGAGGTCATGAAGACGATCCTGCTCTCGAACGAGATGTACTCGGACCGAGCGTACCGCTCGATCATCAAGTCCCCGACCGAGCTGCTCGTCGGCGCGAAGCGCGCGCTCGAAGCGCCCCTGACGGACGGCCGCATCGAGGTCGACTACGCACGCCGCCTCGGACAGCTCGTGTACGAGCCGCCCAACCCCGCGGGCTGGACTGGCGGATCGGACTGGGTCAACGCCGCAACCGTGCTGGGCCGCGCGAACTTCGCATCGGAGCTCACCGCGCTCAAGGGCAAGAACGCCGCAGACATTCCGGGTCTGTTCCGTCGCTATCGCGCGACCGGCTCGGCTGCGCAGGTTGTGGACTTCACGCTCGACCTGCTCGTGGGTGGCGATGCCGACGGCGGCACTCGCAGGATCCTGATGGACCACATCGGTGGTGACGCTCACTTCTCGTTCGAGCAGGCCGCGAAAGATGGGCTGCTCAACGGCATGGTCTACCTCGCCCTCAGCATGCCGCTGTATCAGGTCGCGTGACGGAGGCTGCGATGAACACCGAGTCAGTCAACGGCCACAGCAACGAACCGATCGAGTCGAGCAAGCTGCTCGACTCCCCGCTCAGTCGCCGCGGCTTCGTCACCAAGGGCATGGCGATCGTCGGGCTCGGCAGTGCACTGCCAGCCGCGTTCATCCGTGCCGCGTTCGCCGAGGGACCGCCGCCGACGGCGCTGACGACCTCGAAGCGTCGAGTCCTGGTGGTGCTCCAGCTCGGTGGCGGCAACGACGGGCTGAACACGGTGATCCCGTGGTCGGACGGTGCGTACTACGACGCGCGCCCGCGCATCGCCGTGAACGCCGAGGCGGCGTTGCACCTCAACAGCTCCGTCGCGCTGCACCCCGGCATGACCGGGATGAAAGGGCTCTACGACGCGGGCAACCTCGCGATCGTGCAGGGGGTCGGCTACCCGAATCCCAACCGCTCGCACTTCCGCTCGATGGAGATCTGGCACACCGCCTCGACCGCCGAGCACGTCCCGACCGGCTGGCTTGGTCGCTTCCTCGACGCTACCAAGTACGAGCAGCAGTCGATGTGGCGTGGCGCGAACATCGGCTC
>JBAXNX010000085.1:0-6242 GCA_037133575.1 Chloroflexota bacterium | reverse complement strand
TTCGCGATGCCGTGGAAGTGCAGCGCAGTCTTGCCGGACTGCGAGACGAAGCCGCTGACCGTGAAGTGACGCTCCATCGGCCGAGCGTAGCAGCGCCTCACGAGGTCAGTCGAGCAGGGCTAACGAGTGATGCCCGGGCCGCCGCCGAGCCATTCGAGGTCGAATGCGCGCAGCGAGTCGACCACGTGATGCGCCTCCGGCTGCGGCAGCGAAGGCAGGCTGCCCTGCCGCGACTGCACCACGACCATGCCAGCCGCAGCCGCGGCGGCGACCCCGGGAATCGAGTCCTCAATCGCGAGGCAGGCGCCCGCGGGGATGCCGAGCTGCGTCGCCGTGTGCAGGTAGATGTCGGGATACGGCTTGCCGAACGACACGGCGTCACCGGCCACGATCACCTGGAACGCCCAGTGCAGCTTCGCGCCTTCGAGCGTCGCGCGTACCCACTCGGGCTTCGACTGTGACGCGACCGCGAGCATCATGCCCTTCTGGCTGAGCGCCGCGATGAGGTCGACGACACCGTCGAGCGGCGGCAATGGATGCTCGCTCACTTCCTCTTCGACTAGGTCAGTGAATCTCGACGCTAACGAGAGTTCGTCGGTCGATAAGTCGTATCGCTCGCGAATCCAAGCCATGAACGATTCCGTGGTCGAACCAACGAACCGCGCATATTCGTCATCGGTCATGACCTGCGGCGCGATCAGGCGCCGAGCAGCGGTGCGGTGCACCGGCTCGGAATCCACGAGGACGCCATCCATGTCGAAGATGACGGCCTCGATATGGGGCACGCTAGTCGCGTCCCTCGGCAAGCAGCTTCAGGCGCCACAGCGCATCGCGGAGTGCCTGGCGTCGAGCCGGTCGATGCACGACTTCCTCCAGCGCCCAGCCGATCGGCCCACCGGCCGGCTCGTAGATGAGCTCCGCGAGCAGGTGCACCTCGTGCGGGGCCTCGGCGTTGATCGCCCAGTTCAGCGCACGCACATTGCCTGCCTCGCCACCACTGTATTCGAGCGTGACCGGGTCGGCGTTGCCATTGCGGCGCAGCCTCGCGACTTCCGAGCGCAGCGGCAGCAGCAGCCGGAACGAGACAGCCTCGTCGCCACCATCGACCTCATCGAACGACGCGGGGTGCCACTGCTGCGGCGCCATGATCAGCGCGCGCACCTCGGCATAGGTAGCGTGGATGTGCACGTCCTCGCGGACGTTGCGCAGCGGCCGGCTCACCGCTGCTGGTCGCGCATTGCGGGGAACAGGATCACCTCGCGGATCGACGGCTCGCCCGCCATCAGCATCACCATGCGCTCGATGCCGAAGCCGAGGCCGCCCGCAGGCGGCATGCCGTACTCGAGCGCAGTGAGGAAGTCCTCATCTGCGATCTCCGCCTCGTCATCGCCCTCGGCGGCCTTCTGCGCTTGCTCGCGCATGCGGTCACGCTGCTCGACGGGGTCGTTCTGCTCCGAGTAGGCGTTCGCCATCTCGCCGCCGACGATGAACATCTCGAAACGCTCGGCCACGGTCGGGTCGTCAGCCTTGCGCTTCGCGAGCGGCGAGACCTCTGCCGGGTAGTCGAGCAGGAACGTCGGCTGGATCAGCTTCGGCTCCACGAACTCCGACATCAGCGCGTCGAGCACCGTGCCCCACGAGGCGCCCTCGGCAGCCTCGACGCCGCGTTCGCGCGCGATCGCGCGTAGGTCGGCGAGCTCCGTGTGCTTCGTGTAGTCGATGCCGGTGTGCTCCAGCAGCGCCTCGCGGTACGTGACACGCCGCCATGGCGCTTCGAGGTCGATGACGTGCTCGCCATACGACAGCTGCATCGTGCCGACGACCTCGCGCGCGACGAAGCGATAGAGCTCTTCAACCATGCACGCGACGTCGTTGTAGTCGGCGTATGCCTCGTACGACTCAAGCAGTGTGAACTCGGGATTGTGTCGGCGGTCGATGCCCTCGTTGCGGAAGACACGTCCGAGCTCGAACACCTTGTCGAAGCCGCCGACGAGCAGGCGCTTGAGGTGCAGCTCGAGCGAGATGCGCAGGTACAGCTCACGGTCGAGCGTGTTGTGATGCGTCGTGAACGGACGAGCCGCCGCGCCGCCGTACTGCTCTTGCAGCACCGGCGTCTCGACCTCGATGAACCCGCGGTCGTGGAAGAAGCGCCGGATCGCGAGGACCGCGTCGGCGCGCAGCCGCGCGATCTCGCGCGAGCGCTCATTGGCGATCAGGTCGAGGTAGCGCTGGCGGTAGCGCGTTTCCATGTCGGTGATGCCGTGCCACTTTTCGGGCAGCGGGCGCAGCGCCTTCGTGATCACCTGCCACGACTCGACGCCGACCGTGATCTCGCCGGTGCGAGTACGGAACAGCCGGCCGGTGGCCTGGATGAAGTCGCCGATATCGAGCAGGCTCAGCGCCTCGAACGCAGCGCCGAGGGTGTCCTGTCGTAGCTGGAGCTGGATGCGGCCGGAGCCGTCGCGCAGGTCGACGAACGCGACCTTACCCATGCCGCGCTGCGCCATAACGCGACCAGCGACCGAGACGAGCACGTCCGACGTGTCGCCTGGCTGGGCGCCAGACTGCTCGGCAGCCTCAAACGCCGCAACCGCGGCCTTTGCCTCGTGGGTGCGCTCGAGCCGCGCCGGGTACGGGTCGCCCTCGAGGCGCAGGCGCGCACGCTTGTCGAGCCGCTGCGCGAAGAGCTCTTCCTCAGTCGGCATGCGCTGCTCCAACGAAACGGGCGGGGTTGTGTCCCCGCCCGTTCGAACTGCTTCCGCGAGTCCGGTTCTACGAGATGGAGACGACCGACATCTCTACGATGCCCTTCGGCGTCGTCACCTGCACTTTGTCACCGCGCTTCTTGCCGAGCAACGCCCGGCCGACCGGCGACTCGTGGCTGATGCGGCCCTCACCGGGCGCAGCCTCCGCCGGGCCGACGAGCTGGTACTCGCGCGGCTTCTTGTCCGCGCCACGCACCGTCACCATCGAGCCGATGCGGATCTCAGAGGAGCCACGGGCGGCCTCCTCGTCGATGATCTGCGCGCGTTCGAGCATGTTCTCGATCTCGAGAATGCGACCCTCGAGGAAGGCCTGCTGGTTCTTGGCCTCCTCGTACTGGCCGTCTACCTGGGCCATGCCGAGTTCTTGCGCATCGCGGATCGTCAGCGCGACTTCGGCGCGCTTGGTTGTGCGCAGCTCATAGAGCTCCGCCTCCAGGTGCTTGAGGCCCACCTGCGTCAGCAGGACCGGTTGTTCCACCATCGGAATCCCTCGTTCTCTGCCCCAGTCGCCCGGGCGGCTCCCGCCAAGGAAACTGCTTATGCTGGTGCGCAAAACAGAAAACGGACTCGCTCAAGCCAGTCCGTCCGAATGCGCTGCGGGGAATGCCAGCAGTTTAACGGAGCCTGCAAGGCCTTTCAAACGCCCGAGGTCGCCAAGACCCGCCTGAACGCTGCGAATCCCTCTCAAAACTGATGGCATCGACCGGAGCCTGCGCACCGGGACGCTGGGCGAGAGGCGGCGCGCCGCCCTACACTTCGGGTACGTCGCTCCCCGGCGTACGCCTCGGAGGCCCCGCTCATCGCTCGCGCCACCCTGATCACCGTGGTTATCGCGCTCGTGGCCGGCTTTGCTGCTGGCCTGGGTGGGGGGACGCTCGGTGCGCGCATAGGACGAGCGCCCGAGGCGACCTCGACGCCCACGCCCGACTTCCAGGCCCAGGTGCGCGCCGCCGCCGACCGCGTGCTCCCCAACACCGTGCTCGTGATCGCCGATCTGCCGAACTCGCAGGCCTTCGGCTCCGGAGTCGTGGTCAGCCAGGCCGGGCATATCCTCACCGCCTCGCACGTCGTGCGCGGAGCCAGCCAGATCACCATCTACACCGCGAACGGCGAAGCCCGCCCCGCGAAGCTGCTCACGGACGACGCGCCGTTCACGGACATCGCCGTGCTCCAGGTCGCGCCGCAGGGGCTGCGCCAGATCGCCTTCGGCTCCTCGGGCGCGCTCAAGCCGGGCGACTTCGTGCTCGCGCTCTCCGGGGGCACAGGCCAGTTCGGCGCCGGCAATACCGTGGCGCTGGGCGTCGTCTCGCAGACCAACCGCACGATGGCGCGCCCCGGCGTGACCCTCGAGGACCTCGTGCAGACCGACGCCGCGATCAACAGCGGCGACTCCGGCGGACCACTGGTGAACCTCGCCGGTGAGCTGGTCGGCGTGAATACCTCGGTAATCCGCACTGGCCCCGACGACAGCGAGGTACGCGATGTCGGCTTCGCGCAGTCGTCGGACTCGCTGCGCCCGATCGTGGCGGCGGTGATCGCGAACGGGAAGTACCCGCGTGCCCGCATCGGCCTCGAGTTTCCGCAGCAACAAGTGCTCGAGATCGACCCGAGCGTCGCCGCGCAGCGGAAGCTCCCCGTGACGCAAGGCGCCCTCGTGATCGCGCCTGCACCGAACAGTCCGGCAGTGAAGGCCGGCATCGTGCCCGGCGACATCATCCTCGGCGTCAACGGGCAGCCCGTAACGTATGACGTGCCTATGGTGAACCTCCTGAAGCGCCTGCCGAAGGGCGTTCGAGTAGACCTCGTCGTGCTGCGAGGCACCCAGCGGCTCACGATCCAGGTCACGCCGGAGGACTGATGACGCGCGAACCTGGCTCCGGCGACCTGCCTTCTGGGGAATCGGGGGGCGAGACTCGTCCCGAACGCCCCATCCCCCTGCGCACCGACGACCTCGATCGCGAGGAGCTCGACGCGCTCGACGACTACGGCGACGAGGACTTCGAGGAGATGCAGTTCGAGCCGCCGGTCGTGCGTGTGCGCGGTGGCGGTGGCGGCAATGACGGTCGAGGCCGCTCGGGCCCGCCGTCCTCGTTCCGCCCCGGCCCACGCGAGCTGCGCGTGCTGGGCATCATCGCGGCGCTCGCCGTGGTGGCGGGCATCCTGCTGCTGCCGCCCGTGAGCATGCTCAAGCGCATCAGCGGCGATGGCGCAGCGACCGCTGGCGAGGGCTTCTCGACGCGCGCGCGCTCCTCGATGCCCGCACTGCCCGCCGGCCTCGAGGCCGCCTCGTCGCTCTACGACATCGAGGGCACCAAGAAGGACGTCGCGGGCCCCGTCACGATGTCCGTCCGCCTCAACAAGGCGAACGAGGACACGCGGGCGATGGCGTTCTATACGTACGCCAACAACGCATGGAAGCGCCTCGCCTCGGTCACGCCAATCGACAGCGGCAAGTCGGCACAGGGCGACCTGGTCTCGGTGCCCACGAACATCGCTGTGCTGCGCCGCGCGGCGGTGGCGCATGCGCTCGGTGTGATCGTCTCGCCGGGTGACACGCTCGACCCAGCCGCGCAGGACGCGGGGATCGTGAGCGTGCTCGCGGGTGAGCCGAGCACCGGCGACGAGGGCCTCCAGCTCTCCGACCGCCTTGCCGGCACGCTGCAGAATCGCTACCTCGGCCTGACGACGAGCACCACCACGGGCGCAGCGGCGATCAACCGCATCCTCAACGACTCATCGGCGATGCGTCGTCACATCGACGCGATCACCGCTGCCGCCGCCATGACGCAGGCCGCGGGCGTGCACATCGATTACCTCGGGCTCGACGCCGCGCGGCGTTCGAGCTTCACGACGTTCGTCGAGCAACTCTCGGACCGCCTGAAGAAAGACAACCGTGGGCTCGTGGTCTCCGTGCCGACGCCGCAGGGTCAGGCGCAGGACGCGTACGACTGGGTCGCGCTGCAAAAGGCCTCGAACGCTGTGTGGCTGCGCGCGCCCGCCGACCCCGCCGCCTACTACGACCAGCTCGAGACCGGGCTGCGCAGCCGGCGCGAGAACGGCGTGGACCTCTCGAAGGTCTCGCTCGTGATCGACCGCCGCTCACGCGAGCGCGCCGGCGACGTGATCCGCGCGATCACGCTGCGCGACGCCCTGACCACCGCAAGCGCGATGCGTGCCCGCGTCGAGCAGGGCATCGCCCCCAACGACGCCGTCACGCTGAGCGGCACGAACGTCGATCAGGATGCTGGCAACAGCGGCCTGCGCTGGGACGAGCGTTCGAGGTCGGTGATGTTCGCCTACGCCGGGCGCTCCGGCTCGCAGAGCATCTGGATCGAGAACCGCTTCTCGATCGCGTTCCGCCTCGACCTCGCGCGCCGGTACAACCTCGGCGGTGTCGTGATCGAAGGCGCGGCGAAGGATGACGCGCTGCCCGACGCCTGGAACACGATCCTCAGCTACACCAACGACGGTCAGCTC
>JBAXNX010000084.1:0-6284 GCA_037133575.1 Chloroflexota bacterium | reverse complement strand
GGGACTCCCAGGTCACGGATATCGAGCTGCTCTACGACTCCTCGAACTACGTCTTTCTCGCCAGCCTCGTGCACCCCGAGTACGGCGACGGCCTCGGCATCTACAAGCCCGTGTCGGGCGAGGCGCCGCTCTCGGACTTCCCGTATGGCTCGCTGCATCGTCGCGAGGTTGCGGCGTTCGAGCTCTCGCGCCTGCTCGGCTGGGACCTCGTCCCGCCAGTAGTGGAGCGAGAAGGCCCGCGCGGCATCGGCTCGATGCAGCTCTTCATCCCGCACGACCCGAACGCGCATTACTTCGCGATGCGAGGCGAGTCGGCGCTGCACCCGCAGTACATCCGCCTGGCCGCCTTCGACCTGATCACCAACAATGCCGACCGCAAGGGCGGCCACATGCTGCTCGACCCCACCGGCAACGTCTGGGCGATCGACAACGCGCTGTGCTTCCATCGCATCGACAAGTTGCGCACCGTGGTCTGGGACTTCGCCGGTGAGACCGTGCCTGACTCGGTGCTCGCGGAGATCGAGCGCGTCATGCACTGCGTCACTGACGAGGACGAGGCGTCCGAGGCGTTCCGCTCCTACATCCACCCCGGCGAGGTCGACACATTCGTGCGCCGCTGCGCGGCATTACTCGCTGATCCCGTGTTGCCGGAGATGTATCCGTGGCGCTGCGTGCCCTGGCCGCTGGTCTGAGCTATGCCTTGGTAGCCGGCATCGGCATTGCTCGGTCCGCCGAGCGCCAGGCCGCGAACGAGATGGTGCCGCTGATCCCGATAAATCCGGCGAGAATCGCGTACGCGAGCTGTGGTGATGCGTCTCCGAGCACCCCGGCCGCGGTATTCGTCAGTGCAATCGCGATCGACTGACCGAACGGACTGAGCGACATCACCGTCGCACGAGCCGACGAGTCCACTCGATCGTTGACGTAGGCAATGCTTGCCGGCTGCACGAGCCCGATCGCCGCCGAGGTGATCGCGAATCCCGCGTACGCGACGACGTGGTCAACTAGCGCGAGCATCGCGAGCCCGGCCACCGCACCGACCATCGCCACCACAAGCGCCTTCGAGATGCCGATCCATCGCACGACCCGGCCACTCACGAGCCCCGTCGCTCCGCTCAGCAGCATCACCGCACCGGATGCGACGCCGTAGAGCGAGAGCGGCACGCCATGCTGCTGGAGGAACGGCTGCGACAGGATCGAGAACCCTGCCCACGCGCTCATCAGCACGACCTGCAGGAACACCATGTTCCGCAGCGCGTGTTCGCGACGCACGATCGCGAACCCTTCGCGGAGCACCTCGGTGTATCCGCGCCGCGTCGTTGTCGCTCGGGGCGGCTCCTGCATCATCAGCAGCAATGGCAGGACCAGGACGTATGACCCCACGGTCGCGAAGATTGCCGCAGGCAGACTCACCATGACTGCGATCACGCCACCGGCGATGCTCCCGCACAACGATCCACCGAGGTTGATCGCCCAGAGCACACCCATGCGGTCCGTGTACTCGTGCGACCGCTCATCGGCTGCCAGCGCATCGTAGAGGTAGGCTTCCTCAGCGCCCGACCGGAACGCGAATCCGATTCCCCAGATCACGTACGAGGCGGTCAAGATCGCGAAGTCCGAGGCGTATCCGAACAGCACGAGCCCTGACGCTTCCAGTACCACGCCCATCAGCATTGATGCGCGTCGCCCGTACCGGTCCGCGAACGCGCCCGAGGGGATCTCGGCACCCAGCTTCACCAGCCAAAACAGCCCCTCCATCAGCCCAACCTGCGCGAGCGTGAGGTGGCGGTAGTCCGTCAGGTACACGACCCACACCGCGACGAGCGGCATGAACTCCCGGACGAACACCATGACGTTGAACAGGCGGATGTTGCGAGACACGCGGAACGTCGAGGCAGGGAGCGTGCTCACCGCAGCAGCACCGAGAGCGCACCGCCGACGATGCAGATCAGTGTGATCGCGAGCACGATGCGGAACACGATGGCGCCACTGCGGCGGCGCGGCGGATCCCAGCCCGAGTAGCCCGCCTCCTCCGTGAGGTCGGGATCGAGGTCACCCTCGCTCGAGTACCGCCAGTCGTTGTCCTCGTCGTTCGTCATGAATCGAGGGTATGCGAGCCGTCCGAGTCAGCGCGAACGCGCCCCGCGCGCAGACGGGCTATCCTCCTCGCATGACCAGCGCATCGCCCTCCACACCGCCCGCCGAGCTTCTCGCGCAGATTGAGAAGCTCGCGGTTGAGCTTGCACACGCTGCGGGCGCGCAGATCATGGACACGCTCGGCAGCGCCATCGCCGTCGAGTACAAGCGCGAGTCTGCCCGCTCCGGCATGGAGCCCACAAACCCCGTGTCCGAGGTCGACAAGGCCGTCGAGGCGATGATCCGCGAGCGCCTCGCGCAACGCTTTCCCGACCACGCCATCGTCGGCGAGGAGATGGAGATCCAGCCCGACCCGAACGTCGAGTACGTCTGGGTCGTGGATCCCGTCGACGGCACGACGAACTTCATCAACGGCTTCCCGCTGTTCGCAGCATCGATCGGCGTGCTGCGCTACGGCGTGCCGATCGTCGGTGCCATCTGGTGCGCGACCAGCCACGAGCTCCGCACCGGCGTCTACCACGCACACACCGGCGGCCCGCTGCTGTTCGAGGGCCGCACGGTCCCCAACGGTCGCCCGAGTGTGGGCGTGCGCCGTCGTCTGATCGCGCGTCCGGGCGGCGCGCCGGGCCGCCTCGATCGATGGGACACGCGCGTGACCGGCTCGACCTGCATCGAGTGTGCGTTTGTCGCCGCCGGCATCTTCGTCGGTGGCGCGTTCTTTGGGCCGTTCGTCTGGGATGTCGCCGCCGGCATCGTATTGCTACGCGCCGCGGGCCTCGAGGTGTGGACGCAGCAGGGCGGCCGTTGGGTGCCGTTCGATCGCTTCGAGGCACCCTCGAAGGTCAGCGCCGACCGCGCCCCCACGCTCCGCGACTGGCGCCAGGCCCTCGCCATCGGCACGAGTGAGGCCGTCGCCTCGACGCTCCGTGAACGTCGAGGTCGCCTCTGGCGCTACCGCGCTCGCTTCCGTCGCTTCGTGCTGCGCTTCCTCTAGGAACTAGCCGACGGTCAGCAGGCTCTGCTGCATGGCCAGGCAGGCTGAGGCCAGCTCCGCGCCCTTCGAGAGCAGGTGCTGCTTGAAGAAGTTCACGTGCGTCTCGTGCTCGTGGAACTCGTGCGGTGTCAGCACGGCGGAGAGCACCGGCACGCCGGTCTCGAGCGAGACCTGCACGATGCCGTGGAGCACTGCCTGAGCAACGAACTCGTGGCGGTAGATGCCGCCGTCCACGACGAGGCCGCTACAGCACACGGCAAAGTAGCGCCCGGTCTGCGCGAGCGCCTTCGCCATTAACGGAATCTCGAGGCTGCCCGGCACGGAGAAGAAGTCGACGGTCGATGCGTCGACGCCGTGTCGCGCGAGCTCACCCAGGAACCCTGTCTTGCAGGAGTCCGTGATCTCGGTGTGCCACTGCGCCTGGATGTATGCGATTCGCTCCGCCGCCATTGCCGCCTCCGTCTTCCAGAACGATCAGTATGGCGGCGAGCAGGGCACAAAGCACTCGCCGCCCACGTGGGGCGGCGAGTATCGATGCGAAG
This sequence comes from Chloroflexota bacterium, assembly GCA_037133575.1. Lineage (GTDB taxonomy): Bacteria > Chloroflexota > Dehalococcoidia > UBA2979 > UBA2979 > RH-chloro-G1. The sequence goes on along the minus strand of JBAXNX010000084.1, from coordinate 2,651 downwards.
TGCTCGAGGTCTTACCAGCGAGAGGTCGAGGCAGTGCGGTTCGGACGACCGCCAGCGGGCCGTGCTCGGTTACCTGTGGGCTCCGGCGCGCGCTCACGGCCCGAGTCTGCAACGCGGCCGCGAGCGGCCTGCGGTGCTCGACCCTGCTGACCGCGGGGTGCCGGGCCGCGCGAGCCGCCCTGACGGCGTCGCTCGACGGCGGGCATGTCCTCGCTCGGGTTCATGCGCTGACGCTGCATTGGCTCGAAGTCGGTGGTCGCCGGCGGCATCCACGACGCGAGGTCGAGGAGGCGCGCGTCGTCGGGCTGCATCGGCACGACTGCGAGCTGCAGGCCGGCGTCGCGCTGCAGGATCGCCACATCGCGACCCTCGTGCGGCAGGCACAGCGTCACAGCGAGGCCTTCCTCACCGGCGCGTGCCGTGCGACCGGAGCGGTGCACATAGGTCTTGGCGTCTTCCGGCAGGTCGAAGTGCACGACGACATCGAGGCCGTCCACGTGCAGTCCGCGCGCCGCGACGTTCGTCGCTACCAGCACGGGCGTCTCGCCCTTGATGAAGGCCGCGAGCGTGCGCTCGCGCTTGCTCTGCGACAGGCGGCCGTGCAGCGCGCCCGTGCGCAGTCCTTCGCGCTCGAGCTGCTGTGCGATGCGGTCCGCACCGTGTGTCGTGCGCACGAACACCAGCGCGCGACGCGCGCCGGCGACGATGCGCGCCGTCACCGGGATGCGAGTGTCCGAGGTCACACCAATGAAGCGGTGCGACAGCGTGTCGACCGACTGCTGCTCCGAGACGACCTCGTGGCGTGCCGGGTCGTGCTGGTAGCGGTTGACGAGGGAGCCGATGGCGCCGTCGAGCGTCGCCGAGAACAGCATCACCTGCGCGCCTTCGATCCTCGAGAGGATGCGGTCGACCTGCGGCATGAAGCCCATGTCGGCCATCTGGTCGGCTTCGTCGAGCACCACAGTGCTCACGTCATCGAGCTTCAGTTCGCCGCGCTCCAGCAGGTCATTGAGGCGGCCCGGCGTCGCGATCACGATGTCGGTGCCCGCCTGCAGCGCCTGGATCTGGCGCAGCATCGAGACGCCGCCGTACACCGCGCACAACCACAGACCGCGCGCCATCGCGAACGGCACGAGCGTCTCTGCGACCTGGTTGGCGAGCTCGCGCGTCGGCACGAGCACGAGCGAGGTCGGTCGGCGGCGCTGGGCGGTCTGCGTGCGCTCGATCAGCGGGAGGCCGAATGCGAGCGTCTTGCCGGAGCCGGTCTGTGCCTTGCCGCAGACATCGCGGCCGGACATGGCGTCCGCGATCGTGAGCACCTGCACGGGGGTCGGCTCGGTAATGCCGAGCTTATTCAGGACTTCGATCAGGTCTTTGGCAACGCCAAGACCCTCGAAGCTGAGCGCGCCGCTGGGCGCCTCGTCCTCGGTGATCGAGTCGGGTGTGGATATAGCAGTAGCGAGAGTCAACAAGTCTCCTGTCCGGCAAGCCGGCCTCAACGCGATCCACATGACACAGGGATCGCCGGTGTGGTTCTCAGGCTCGACGCGGACGTACGGGGACGACGGAGAAGAGGGCTGAGCAGTGGAGGTGATCTCCACCACAACCAGCCTTGCACACATTTCGGCTGAACGCACCCCCGAGGTTTCACGGGGGCGATGCTCACTAAATCTGGTGACCGTTCGCGCGGATCACATCGAATTCATAGATGACCCGGCCCTCGTCTCGCATGATCTGGCGGAACTCGTCATACGAGCGCGGCTGGCCATTCCACCGCAGCGTGCCCGGCGCGGCGTTCGGCTGCAGCACCTTGAATAGCTCGACGCTCTGGTCCGCCACCTCCGGACCATCGAGTACCTCGACGGTCGTTTCGAGGCTGAGGAACGACGCGCCGAACCCGCCGGTGTTGTAAGTCGAGTAGCCGCCTGGGCGCGTCGGAAAGACCAGCACCTCGGCCGTCGGATTGAGGCGCAGGAAGATCGTGCGCATCCGGCGCTCGGTCCCGGAGCTCCACAGTTTGTCGCCGACGAGTGCGAGCACGATGTGCGCGGTATGCACCGCGTGGTCCGGGCGGAACGTCGTCATTGACCCGAAGTGATTCGTCTCGAGGAAGCGCCGTGCGCGGGTGTCGAGCTGTGCCGTGGTCGGGTCGCCTGCCATGCCGGGAAGAATGCAAGCCCCGCCGCCTTGCGTCGAGGTGGCACGAGCAGGCTTGGGGCGCCGAGCTATGCCATGCGTCGCGGACTGAGCGACGCCGGCGGGCTCACGTACAACTGAAACCGCCGCCGCGCGCGCTCGAGCTGTGCGGTCTCGACGCTGGGCACCCGATCCGCGCGTGCGAGTCGATCGTTGACGAGGTCGCGCTCGCGCGCGGAACAGGCTCGCCTGGATAGAGATGGTTGCATCGCTACCCTCTCGTCTCAATTGTCGTCAGAACGCCAAGACCGAATGCAGTGGCAGCGCTCGCAAAGCGCTGACGGTTCCTGAAACGTTGCTCGAATGAGCAAGCAGCCCGGCGATTGCCGGGCTGCTTGATTGGTGCCGAGGCCGCTCGGCTAGCGCTGCTGCTGTTCCTGCTGGCCGGGCTCGCGCTCACCGGCCTGTTCCTGGTGCTCGCGCTCCTCCTGCTGGGCCTGCTGCTGCTGCTGCGG
>JBAXNX010000083.1:0-6305 GCA_037133575.1 Chloroflexota bacterium | reverse complement strand
CACACTGTTCGCATCGTCGATGTGGTTCAGCTCGACGAGCGTGTCGAGCGTGATGCCGGCGTCATCGGCGACGCCAGACAGGGTGTCGCCCGCGCGCACGACGTAGACGCGAAACGGGCCTTCCGCTGCGGCGACGCTCGGATGCAGTGCCGACCACATCACCATCACCGCGGCAACGAATGCCGCGAGGCTGATCGATGCGCCCCGTCGCGCGTTAGCTTGCCTTCGCAACGAGACCTCCGGCGTAGCTGAAGCGACCACAGGTGCAACCAGCGCACGGTCCCTGCTCGTGTGTCTCGAGTGGGTCACCACACCCACAGCGCGCGCGACGCGAGAAGATACCGGAAGCAGCAGCAGGGACAAACTCGAGTGTGAGCGTCGCGGCAGGCGCGGTCACATCCGGCGAGGGAATGTCGTCAGTACGATGCGCAAGCCGAGCTTCGTAGAGGGTAAATGCGGTGGACAGCCCGGCCAACCCGACCGCCACCAGCACAATGAGCAGCGCTGCCATGGGGACATCCTTGTCCCCCTCCCCCGCCAGAGGGACTCGCAACCTACCGCGCTGTCATAGCGGGCTCAAGCAGCCTTACGGAAGCGTGCCCGCCTTGGGCATATCACGGACAGCATAAGCTCGGAGCATTGCAGATTCATCGGAGCAATTCTCCGTTGATTCGCACGTGTCGATTGCAACGGAATCGTTGCGCCCTCGGGGCTACCTTCTCGTCGCTACAGAGGAGATGACACGGATGGAACCTGCCTACGCGTTTCGAGCACACATCGGCGGCTTTCCCGATGCACCGCAGTGCGACCACCACCGAGTCTTGATTGCCTGGAGCCAGCAGCACAACGCGACCGGCGCCTGGTGCGACGCATGCGGCACGCCGTTCATGCCTACTGAAGCCCCCGGCGCATCCCGAGCGGCGTAGCGCCAACAGCAGCAGAGAACAACGAACGAGCCCGCCATTCGGCGGGCTCGTTGCGTATGCTTCGAGTAGGAGCGACGCGCGCTAGGCGCCCTCGAATGCTCGACGTATCTCGGCGATATCGAGCTTGTGCATGCTCATCATCGCCTCGAACGCGCGATCAGATTTCGCTTTATCCGAGGAGAACAGCAGCTCGTTCATCCCGCGGGGGACGATCTGCCACGAGACGCCGTAGCGATCCTTCAGCCAGCCACACTGCTGCGCGGACGGGTCACCACCCTCCGACAGCTTCTCCCAGTAGTAGTCGACCTCGGCCTGATCCGCGCATTCAACCTCGAGTGAGATCGCCTCGCTGAACTTGAACTCTGGTCCGCCGTTCATCGCGAGCATCGGCTGCCCGTTCACCTCGAATTCCACGGTCAGCACGCTGCCGGGCGGCTTGCCGGTGATCTCCTGACCGACCTCCGGGTAGTGCGAGATCATGCCGAGCTTGCCGTCTTTGAATACTTCGACGTAGAAGCGCGCAGCTTCCTCGGCCTGGGTGTCGAACCACAGGTTCGGTCGGATCATCGTGTGCTCCTTACTGCTCGCGGCCGAATGGATCGCCAGCGACAGACTCTGTGTGTAGCACCGAGATCCAGCCGTCGCCGCTACGCATCCACACCGTCGAGTCATTCGCCTCGAGCGTCAGCGGCTTGCCGTCGACCTCGAGCTCCTCCGTGACGTGGTACGCGAGAATCGCGGTGTCGGGCGTCGGCGTCAGCATGCGCACCTCGCTGAAGGCGTAGCGCTTCAACGTCCACGCGTCCGACTGCACCATCTCGCCGATGCCAGCACTGGTGACCTCGCTCACCCCCTGCGCGCCAGTGATGATCGAGCGCTCAGCGGTCAGCCGCGTTGCCACCGCCGAGTCCTTGCTGATCATCGAGTCCCAATACTCGTGCTCGACGTCGAGAATCTCCTGCTCGGTAGCCATGGTCATCGCGTCCTCCTCACACTCATTCGCAGTGCCCCCACCCACCGTATCGAGCACGGCAATTGCAGCGGATCAGCCGATCCGTTCACGCATACATCGAGTGCGGACGCCGATCCTAGGCACGCACGTTACGGTGATCACACGAAATCGCAGAGACCCGATACGTCCTGCGGAATGCTCATCAGGACGTATCGACTGTGGAGAACCGATGCGATTACTTAGTCTCATCTTGCTCGTCTTCGGTTGGGTCGTGATCCTCGTGGGCGCGTTTGGGCCCGGGATCAACTTCACGATCGGCAGCCTCACCCCGCTCACGACGGGCATCGTGCTCGTGCTCGCCGGCCTCAGCCTACGCGCGGCACCGATCTGATCTTGATGGCAAGAACAAGCCCGCCTTGCGGCGGGCTTGTTCGACACTGGTGGAGACGGGGAGTGCTCCGCTACTTGTCGACGTAGTACCAGCGACCGACTTGGGCGTTGCTCGAATACTGCATCCAGAACCCTGCCCACTTCTCGTACCCGCCGATATCGCCTTGCAACATGCGGCGCACGGGCTTGGCGTTCACGACAAACGAGAGCATCCATTCGTCCATGAAGCGCTGCTGAAACTCGTCGAGCAGCTTCGTGCGGTTTTGGACGTTCAGCTCCGCGAGCGCACGCTCGACAAGCGAGTCGATCGCCGGGAAGTTTCCTCGGCCGTAGTTCCGACTCCCTTGAGAGTGGTACTGGGACGTCATCTCCAGCACGGCGTCTGGTACGACCGCTGTGGATGCCACCCGACGCTGTGTGGAAGCAGTCCATGCTATTGGACGGCACACCTGCGTGGATCCCGTCCGACAACCCGTGGCGCTGGCAGACGAGGGCTCGCGTCCAGGCGACGTGATCCGGCTGACCGAGTTGGCTCATCACACAGCGTGTTCGGTTTCCTCGACGCGGCTTCTGAGGAGGGCGCCGCCTGGTACGTGAACCTCGAAGCACCGCTCTCGTCCGCGCGCGGTTCGGCTTCGACACGCTCGACCCTGGGTCACGACGGACTTCGGATCGTCGCGATCGAAAGACGAAGGCGAGTTGTCGAGGTCGCCGCGGAGCGCGTAGCGTGCGTGCATCAGGCTTGGGAGGTGCGAGATGGCGGATACGCTCCACGGGATCACGGCGGGCAAGACGGTTACCTTCACGCACACGTTTTCGAAAGAGGACATTCAGAAGTACGCGGAGGCGTCCGGGGACGTAAACCCAATTCACCTCGATCCGGCATATGCGCGACACACGCGGTTCGGCGAGCCAATTGCGCACGGGATCCTGGCAGCGGGAACGGTGCTATCGGCGGCGGGAATGAACCTCGCTCCGGACTGTGTGGTGATCTATGTCAGCCAGAACATCCGTTACATCGCCCCGGTGAAAGCGGGTGACACCCTGACGGCGACCGTGACGGCGACGAACGTCGACACCATGAAGAGCCGTGTGGGTCTGGAGTGCTCCGTCAAGAATCAGAAGGGCGCCGAGGTGCTCGCGGGCGAAGCAGAGGTGCAGGTCGAACTGACGATGTAGCCTGCCCGGCAGGTTCGCGTAAATTGCGAAGCCGCAATCGTTCTACTTGCGGTCACGGGCAAGCGCCCGTGATGCGATTCACTTGATGTGATCTCCCAGGGCCACCGCGAGAGATCGATGAAACGGTAGCCACTGAGGAGATCAGTGACCGACTTTGTCGGAGCGTGGGAATTCCCCTCCTTAGCCGCTACTGCGGCGTCGAACTGACGCATCTGACCGTCGCCAGAGTCCCGCTCTTTCGCGCGGATCATGCGTCGCTCGTGGCACGGCCGTCAGCCCGTCAGAGCAGCAACTTCTTGCCTTGGCTGGTCCACTGCGTATTGATAACGCTCGTCATATCGCGATATACAGGTGCTGCTCCACCGCGCCGGAGGGTTCCCTGATGACAACGACGTCAGTTGGCGAGGGTAGGATCAGCCGCCGCTCGGCACTGCAGGGGATGGGAGTGACCGCCCTTGGCATCGCGGGGGCTGCGCTCCTGGGTTGTGGAGACAGCAACGCATCCTCGGTCCAGCGTGCAGTGGTGGCTGCGGGCAAGGCCGGCAGCGACATACGCGGGCGCTCGCTGCCGATGGTGGCGCCAGTCGTGCAGGGAACGAAGAGACCGGGCGGCACGGTCACCCAGTCGACCGGGCCGACGACCTACGTGCAGCACGACCCGCGCACGGCACTCGCCGCGAGCGAGTGGCACCTGATCAGCGACAAGTGCGTCGAGCTGGATGCGATCACCCGCGCCATTCAGCCGAGCGTCCTGACATCCTGGGAGGTCGCCGATCCGAATGGGCTCACGCTCACGCTGAAAGTGCGGCCGGGCCTCAAAATCCACAACGTTCCGCCCTGGAACGGACGGGATTTCGATGCATTCGACGTCGCGTGGAACCTCGAGCGCATGGGATTGTTCCCCAAGCAGGAGAGCATCCCGGTCGCGGCCTTCCAGCGTGCGTCGATGGTTGCGAACCTGACGAAGGCTGTGGCCGTCGACCCGCAGACCGTGAAGGTGACGCTTTCGACGCCAAATAGCGCGTTCTTCGCCGGGCTCGGCGATCCGCGCATGATGCTCATGCCGAAGGAGATGGACCAGGTCGGCTACAACGACGCCATGAAGCTCGGGAGCATGGGTCCGTATCAGATCGCCGAGTACACCAAGGACGTTCGCGAGCGGTTGACGAAGTTCCCGCAGTATTGGCGGGCAGGAGAACCGACGTTCGACGAGGTGGTGATGCAGACGATCCCGGATGCCTCCTCAGCGGAGGCGGCGTTCGAGAGCGGTCAAATCCAGATGATCTCCCCGGTGCCCTCTCGTCTCTCCACGATCCAACAGCAGAAGCCGGACGCGAACCTCTACACCTGGGTCGATTCGAACTGGGAATTCCTGCGACCAGTCATGACTTACGCACCCTTCAAGGACGTCCGCGTGCGCCAGGCGCTGCACCTCGCAACCGACTATGCCGATATCGGTAACGGGTACTACGGCCCCGGCTGGGCATACCAGGCGGCGTTCTGTGCGGGGTTCCCCGAGGCATGGTCGCCAGACAAGGTGAAATCCCTCGCGGGGTACAACCCGGATACGAAAGCCAACGACCGTGCCGACGCGGCGAAGCTGCTCGAGGCCGCGGGTTTCCCTCAGGGCAAAGGGATCGACTTCTTGTTGGAGTTCGCAGACATAGCGCCGTCCGCAGCGGCCAATGCCACACGATTTCAGACGCAGATGCAGCAGGTGTTCACGGACATCAAGGTGCGCGTGGCCTCGGTGGACTTGGCCACGTTGGCCATGGAGCAGACCGCAGGAAGATGCCAAATGGTCTCCTACATGATCAGCGCAAACTCCGACGCGGTACCCGAGATGAATGCGCAGTACCACACGGTCGCGCCGGGAGGCTCCGGGTACGGCAATTACGGCGGCTTCTCCAACAGGGGCCTCGACACGCTGATCGAGAAGGCGCAGGCCGAGTTGAACCACAACACGCGAGCGCAGTTACTTGACCAGTTCCAGCAGCGATGGGTCGACGAGTGGCGTCCGCTGATCGTGCTGCACGCGAACCCGGCCGTCGCGCTCATTCAGGGTGACATTTGCGGATACGAGAAGTCAGCTGGCACCTGGCATGGGTACGGCGACTGGACGCGAATCCGCGAGTGGTACTACGCGGCGAAGTAATCATGGGACCTACGCCGCGAATGACTTACTCACAGTTATCCCATCGATCGAGAACGTGAGATCTGCGATGCGCTCGTTCACATTCGTTTCGTCACCTCACTTCAGCGGTGGGAAGCAACGTTGGCCGGTGCGGACGGTGCTCGGCATGGGCGCGGTGCTTGCGCTGCTGCTCGCCTCGGGGTTGCTGCCTGAGCGCGCGAGCGCGCAGGCGCCAAGCGTGGCCTGCCCTCTGTTTACGGACATCACCATCACCCAGCAGGTGGCCGGTTCCGGTTCGCTGGCTGTGCAGATGCGGCCGCCGGTGGCACTGGGACAGGCCAGCGCGCCGGATTCGCAATCGTTCCGCCTGTACTACTTCATCGACCGGGTGGCGGCGATCTATCCGCCCGACCGCGGTGTACAGCTACTAATGGGTGGGGACGTGCTCCCGGACGGCAGCGCGCAGGTCGTCCAGCGCGTCACGCACGGCGATATACAAACCATCGACCTCCAGTTGCCCCCCGGCTCGCACAGCGTGGCCGCCGTGCTGGCGCTGGGTAACGTGACGTGCCACGAGACGCGGCCGCAGCCGGATCCGTGCAGTTACGTCTGCGGCCCTCCGCGGACTCTGCTCATCGGCGCTGCCGAGGTCGACATCGGCCCGCCGCAGATCACCGCGACCCGTCCGCCGCCTGGCCAGGTCACGGGCAGCGCCGCGAAGGGG
>JBAXNX010000082.1:0-6330 GCA_037133575.1 Chloroflexota bacterium | reverse complement strand
CGATGCGGATCGGCGGCTCGTGCTCTTCCATGCACCGCACCTGCATCGGCGAGGTGTGCGTGCGCAGCAGCGTCGAGGCCTTCTCCTGCCCCGGCTGCGGCTCGAGCCAGAACGTGTCCCACATGTCGCGTGCCGGATGGTCGGCAGGAATGCGTAGTCGCTCGAAGTTGTACTCGTCGAGTTCCACCTCGGGCCCCTCGACCGTGTCGAAGCCCATCCGGGTGAATGCGCCGAGGATCTCACGCAGCGTGATCGTCACCGGGTGTAGCCCACCGCGCGGCTGAGGTCGCCCCGGCAGCGTCACATCCACCGCGCCGGAGACCACGGCCGCGGCCAGTGAGGCCGCCCGCAGCTCCTCGCGTCGTGCCTCGAACGCCGTCTCGAGTTCGTCTCGCAGCACGTTCGCGCCCGCGCCGACCGCGCGTCGCTCCTCCGCCGGGAGCGTCCCCAGCGAACGCAGGATCGAGGTCAGCGTCCCAGAGCGCCCCAGCGTGGCCGTCCGCCACGCCTCCAGCGCGGCCTCGTCGCCGGCCGCAGCCAGCCCCGAGTGCGCCTCACGCCCCAACAAATCAAGGTCAGTCGTCATAGCCGTCAGTGTATCGAGACCGTCCCGACGGGGCGAGCCGAGCCGAGTGCGGTAACCCCAACTACCGAGTGCACGCGGGTAGGTGCAGGGAGGCACCCATCCCTGCCATGTGCGACGCACATGCGAGTCGGAAGCAGCCGGGGTCACGCAAGTTCAGGCGATGAGGCGCAAGCCGAAGAGCAGAAATTCAGCCGCCAGGCGAAGAGCAGGAGAACAGAAAGGCCGCCTCGCGGCGGCCCTTCCGGGGCTGTGTCGTTCGAGTCATGCCTTAGCTGGTCGGATTGGTCGGTTCGAGTTGGTCCGTGATCACCTTCTCGAACTCGTCCACGTCGAACGGCTTCCGCAGCATCCCCGCCGGTCGTAGCGGCGCCACCTCGCGAGCCATATCCATGCGCGCCGACACCACGATCACCGGCGTGCGGCAGCCGCGCTCGTTCAGGCGCTGCATCAGCTCCACGCCACCCATTCGCGGCATCGCCAGGTCAGTCACGATCAGCCGAGGCCGCACCACCTCGACCTGCTCCAGTGCGTCGATGCCGTCACGGGCCACCGCCACGCGATAGTGCAGGTCTTCCAACACGGAAGTCATCAGCAAGGCAACCGCGGGCTCGTCCTCAACGACGAGTACGTCCACCGCAGCGTCTCCATTCGGGGTGATGCCATCCATCTGACCTCGATGCTGGCACGTAGCCGGCTATGCACAATCACAGAGGACGCCGTCCGCCATTGCAAAGCCGTAACGCGCACCCAGTCGCCTGAGTGCTCGCAGGTCGTTGTCTCAACTCACTTGTGTGGCGTTCCCGGCTCGAGGATCGCTGAGAACGCCTCTGGCTCCTCGACGGTCATCGTCATCACCAGGTCGCCCTGCGCGTTGCCGTCGGACCGGAACCGGAACCGATGGCCCTGTCCCACGTACGTCAGCACGCCCCGAAACACTGACGCGAGGTGTGCCACGCGTCGGCCCAATCGCTCGTTCACTTGCCCCTCCAATCAGGAAACGTTCGCCTGCGACCATTCGACCTCGATCGCTGCGATCAGCGCCATGTGATGCTGCGTCGCAGTCGTATCTCCGGCATAACAAACCACCGCGTCCGAGCGGACATGAGACGGCTTGGTACGATGGTTCGAGTTCATACCGTGACCGCCCGAGGAGACGTCCATGACCAGCCCAGCAAACTTCAACGAAGGCGTGATTAGCGAGTTCCGCGCCAATGCCGGCAAAGTCGGCGGCCCGTTCGAGGGTGCCGATCTCGTCCTGCTCACCACCAAGGGCGCCAAGTCCGGCGCACAGCGCACTACCCCGCTCATGCCGTTCGTCGAGGGCGACGCCGTCTACGTCTTCGCCTCGATGGCCGGCGCGCCCAACAACCCCGCCTGGTACCACAACATCTCCGCCAACCCAGACGTCACCGTCGAGCATGGCACCGACAAGTTCGAGGCACACGCCAGCGTCGTCGCCGACCGCGCGGAGCGTGACCGCATCTACGCCGCCCAGGTCGCGAACCGCCCCAGTTCGGCGAGTACGAGACCAAGACCGAGCGCCTCATCCCCGTCGTAAAGCTCGAGCGGAAGTAAGACCAGTGCCAGATGTCGAGCTCGTATGTAAGGACTGCGGCGAGCCGGTCGATCCGGCCAGTGCCGACGTCGTCTATGCCATCGAGCAGATCGACGAGAGCACCATGGAAGACCCGGGCGCCGTCCGTGACGGCGCATCGGCATGGTTCCACGAAGCGCACATCCCGAAGACAAGCCCTGGCTACCGCCGGACTGACAAGCCTGCATAGAGAACGGGGGCGCATATGCGCCCCCGTTCTCCGCTCGACGCAGCGTTCGAGTTAGGCCGCAGCCTTCATTTCCTTCTGCAGCTCCTTCTTGCGAGCCGCCATCTCCGCCCCGAGCTCACCCAGACGATCCTCGCCGAGCTGGTCGGCCTTCGGCAGCATCTCCGACTCTTCCTCGTCGATGTGGTGACGGACGTTCTCCATCAGCACCGTGAACTTCGCCTCGAACCGCTCGTCGTCCGTCCCAAGCAGCTCCTTGATCTCCGCGATCAGCATGTGCACTACGTGGTGCTCTTCCTCTGCCTCGAGGATCGTGTCGGTCGACTCTTCGTCGTCGAGTTCCGCGCGGTACGCCGGATAGAAGATTTCCTCCTCGATCCCTGCGTGCACGTCCAGCTCGAGCAGTGCCTCACGAGCGATGCGCATCTGACTGCGCCGCTGCGTGGCTGCCTCGAACTCGTCGAACAGCCCCTTCACCTTCACGTGGTCCTGCTTCAGCAGCTCTACCGGATCAACCGAGTCGGGCACGTGGCACTCCTTGCCTGCGGACCTCCGACCGCTGGTGAGCGGCGCCGGCGTCCAAACGAATGGCACGAGGTGCGCGGCCCTACGCCAGAGCCGCGCACCTCGTGGCGCGCATCCTCCGCGATCCGCATGCGCATCCCGCTTCGCCGCTTGCCGCCACAGTTACAGCCACCTCTCACCCCACGCATGATCCGAGGACGCCCCGCACCGAGCGCCAGCGAGCACCCAAACCATCGAGGTCACGCGGGGAGGTGCAGGAGGGGTGTGCCCTCCTGCCAGGCGCGAATGCGCCTGAACGTTGGCACAGCCGAGCCAACGTGGCGTCAGGCGATAAGCGCTTGCGCGAAGAGCCGTGATTCGGCTTCGCCGAATCACCTCAATACAGCACCGAGCACCGCACGGTAGAACTGCAGCGTGCGCGCCCAGTCGGACACATGAATCACAACGTGGTCGAGACGAAGCTGCTCCGGCATCGCGGCAGTCTATCGCCTTGCGCGCCAGCGTCGACACGTCACACCGCCGTTACGTCACGTCACGGACCGTGACTGGTACGTGACGTCGAACGGCTACGGTGGCTCTCCCAGCCCTGTAGACCTCGCGTCCCGTTGATCTTGTGGCACGCCCGGCCTACCCACGCCCGAGGCAGCCCATGCCACCCATCTCCAACGACGAAATCGCCCGCATCCAGCACGCCCTCGAGCGCATCGGCTTCGACGTCACGGTCGTCGTCGACGCCCACGGCAACACGACCCCCAAGCACGTCCGCACCGAGTACGCCACGGTCCGCGCCGACGAGCTCCCCGCGTGACCACTCCGCCACGCCACATCGGACGCTTCGCCCGTGCGGTCATCGAGTACGTCCACAACGGTGGCACCGTCTCCGCCTGCATCCACGAAGACCAGCGCAGCGTTGACCTCACCATCACCGACCCACAGCTCATCGTCGCGCTCGTCGAAGCCGGCGAGAACCTCAGCCAGCACACCGAGTCCAGTCACGACGGCGCGTACTAGCACGCCACTACCGCCACGAACGAGGACGCCCATGCCCGCCACACCACGCAACGACGAGACAGACCACTTCACCCTGCTGCGCATCAAGCGCGCCCTCGGAGCCCTCGGCCTCGACGTCCGCGAGGCAAGTCCCGCCACCCTCCGCGACCTCTACGAGCGCCTGCACCCCATCATGGAACAAGACCACGTCGAAGCCTCGTGATCTGAAACAGGCGGTCAGCCACTCCCCAGTGGTCGCCTGCCCCAATGAGAACGCCCCCGCATCAGCGGGGGCGTTCGCATGCACGAGTAGTTCGAGGCCTCTACGACCGCCCGCACTCCCGCCCCAACGTCCGAGTAGCGCGCGTCAGAAATGAAGAGACCCCCGGCATTCCCCCGAGGGCCTCTTCGTCTCCGGGTCGCCCCCCGGAAACAGCAACATACGCTCGATTCACTCCGTCAGGTTGCTGAATCCGTCTTGAATATTCTCAGCCAACCCGGCAGTGACACCGCCCCGTTCGAGTACCGACGAGCGCGTGCTACACGTCTCGCATGCCAAGACGACCACTCAGTCCCGCCGCCCGCCATGCAATGGCGATCGTCCCCGACCCCAACACGATCCCGACCTCAGCGTAGTCCGAAGCTCGTCACCTCGACGGCATTCTGGGCGCACATTGGGGAGGCATTCCCAAACCTGTCGCGCGATCTGAGTGCGCGCGTCGAGCGCAGGAAAGCCAACGGCCTGATCAAAAACGACCGCGAGTACTGCTGGCTCGTCGGTACGCAGGGCGTCTCGGTCGAGCCTGACGGCAATCCGTCAACACTGATCGGGTTTCGTGTGGCGTACTACCCACATCTCCCACTCGGCCGCTTTCAACTCCACATGCTGGAATGGGATGTCGAGGACGGCTGAGAATTTGACGCCGCTCACCGCAAGCTCGGACTAGCTGCCGCCGTCTACGCGTTCAGCGCGATCGACCGCCTTAAAGAGGTAGTTGGCGATCGTGATCTGTTCGAGCGCCGCATCCACGCCGTCTCGTTCCTCTGCGTCATGAGCGCGGGGATTCCGAATCGCAGCCATCGCTCCCGCCAGCATCGACATGACGCCAAACTGCTCGTCTTTTTCGGTGCGCGTCTTAAGGCGACTCAGTGCTAGTACCGGCTTCTCTGGGGAGAACGCGCGGTGCATGAGCGGGACGCCATCATCATCAAGGCCGCTTCGTGTTTTCACATACGCGTTGAGCGCTTTGAACGCCTGCTCGACGGCTGGCGTGTGATGGCCATCGGCGAAGAGCTTTCGTGATGCCTTAATCAGGTGTGGGTGCGTGGCCACAACATCGAAGCGTTCCAGCTCTGTGGGCGCGACTGGGGGCACCGACAGAGGCGACGACTGCGCCACCACCGTGGGTGCCATCAATCGGGCGAGATCGATCAGCGGCTTCACATCCACGGTTGGCTCGCGTTTACTCGGTACGGCCGTACAGGTGCTCCGCCATACTTCGGAACACCTGGTCAATTTGCTCAGGAGACATCGACGGGTCGATGTTCACCTGAACGGCAATCTGCGGCGTCGGCAGTGCAACCGCAGGGCGCGCTGCGTGCGTTACCTCTGCTTTCGATGCCCGCGCCCTCGGCGCGGCTGCTCGTGGCTTCGTTGCCGGTCGCGGCTCGGACGATGACGTCTTCGTGGTCTTCGGCGTGGGGCCCGAGGGGTCTGCGACGGCCAGGAGCACGTAGAGGGCCGCAAGTTGTCGCGCCGACTCTGACCCGGTTGCCAACTCGCGCATGAACCAGGTCTGTACGGTGCCGCGGTCAACGTCCGGCGGTGGGGCGATGTCTTTCAGTTCATCCGGGTAAATCGCCGCAAACATCTGCTTGCAGGCCTGCGGGTAGCTGTTGTCGTCGCGCCACGCATTGGCTAGAGCCGTCGGGTGCGCATCGTCGTCCAACAGCCCCATGTACTGGAGGTTGGTGATGACGGACCGTGCCGTGCCAGCGTTGAGCTTCAACACCGTAGCCATGTAATTCTGCGTCACGGTCGCCGGCATCGTCCGCTGGAACTGCTTCCGGAGCGCCCACCACACCACGTCGGTCAGCCTCGGATAGACGCGCCTCGTCATTGTGTCGTTTGTCATAGCATGTCCTCCTCTACAGGAAGCAGGAAAGTAGATACGCCGGGAAGGCGATCGATCATCAGATTATAAAGAACATGCGATCTAGTCAACCAACAGGCGTCAATCTGACGCCCCGGTCGCCAGTCGGCGCCCACTCGCCGATGGGAATCTCCCAATCCAGCGGAGCACGTTCTCGGCCACCTCACGAGGCATACTGAACGGACTACCACACCAACTCCGAGGTGAAGCGATGACCACCGAAACCCACGGCCACTCCATCCTCCCCGCCGGCATGATCTCCGTAGAGGACGCTCGAGCCCGCATCCTGGAGCAT
>JBAXNX010000081.1:0-6349 GCA_037133575.1 Chloroflexota bacterium | reverse complement strand
GATCTGGTCGGTCCGCCAGTCGGCGGAGTCCGAGAAATTGGAAAGCGCCTTAAGGCTTTCGGAGCGGCTTGGGCACGATTGCAGAGCGACGTGCCCGGATGGCCCCCGGATGAGGTTGACCAACTCTTCGCTACTCGTCTCGAAACTTGGCTTCGCTTTCATGGCGCAATGCTCATCGAAGAGATCATCCCTCAAACGTTGGCTTTCGTTCGCTCAAACCCTCTGTCGCCGGATATCCCTCATTTCGTCAAGATCATCATCGATGAGTACCAGGACTTGAACCGAGCGGAACAAGAGTTGTTCCGAGCACTATCGAGAGACGGAGAAGTCACAGCCGTCGGCAATGAAGACCAGTCAATCTATTCGTTCAAGCACGCGCATCCCGCAGGCATGTCTGGGTTCGCAGAGTTGTATCCGGCAGTGCAAGAGGACACGCTCATCGAATGCAGACGGTGTCCCACGAACGTCATCTTCGCTGCCAACGCGCTCATCGCGCGAAACGCGACGCGCCAAAACAGAGTTCTTGTCCCGCTAGAGAATGCGCAGCCCGGCACTATTCACGTGGTGCAATGGCCCTCAATGGAGGCCGAGGCTGACGGCGTTGCGACGTTCATCAAACGCCAAATTGATGCCGAGATCGTCAAGAAGGGTGAGGTACTCGTTCTCTCACCACGTAAGAACTTTGGGAATGCCGTCCGCGATCTTCTCGTAGCGCGAGGGGTCGAAACCAAAAGCTTCTTCCCCCAGAAGGAACTCGATGGCAACCCAAAGTTGGATGGCAAACATGGAGCTCAAGAGGCGTTTACGCTTCTAACGCTGCTTGCGAATCCAAACGACTCCGTCGCGCTCCGCGCGTGGTGCGGTTTTAGAGATCCCGGATTGGCAGCCCGAGGGTGGAGAGCCCTCCGGAACCATTGCGATCAGGCAAATATCCCGACACGCGTGGCCCTTGAGCAACTACACGCCGGTGATCTAGTTCTCGATCGATCGAACCATCTTCAAGCGCGCTTCGGTCTCCTGCGTGAGCGGGAGCATGAACTGCGCGGCCTGAAGGGACAAGAATTACTCGATCAACTGTTTCCCGCCGACGCGGAGTGGTCGGAAATGATTCGCGAATTGACCGTTGAACCCATTGAATCCGATGTCGAGATCGGTGCATCCGGGCTGCTTGAGGAGCTTCGTCGGCTCATCACTCAGCCTGAGGTTCCGGTAAACGTCGACTTCGTCCGGGGCATGAGTCTGCACAAGTCGAAGGGTCTAACCGCGAAACTCGTCATCGTGCTCGGATGTATGCAGGGACTGCTGCCTGGAACTTACGACCCTGGCGATCCAGATCAGACCGAAGCCGAGTTCATGGAGGAGCAGCGACGTCTTTTCTTCGTCGCGCTTACACGCACCACCGACACACTGGTGTTGTCGAGCGTTGTCGCCGTGCCTCGGGGTCAGGCACACCGCATGAGGGTTCAGCCGGTCCGACGGCGTGGGGGTCGCGAGAATGCCGTAACCCACGCGTCCGAGTTCATCAATCAACTCGGGCCGACGGCCCCTGCTGCGCTTCCGGGGGCGACTTGGCTCGCTAACAACTAGATGCGTGGTCGTGGCGGAGGGGGCGGGATTCGAACCCGCGGAACTTGCGTTCGGCTGTTTTCAAGACAGCTGCGTTCAACCGCTCCGCCACCCCTCCGGGCGTGCCCCCTTGGACATTGGGGCTGACTCGAATGATAGGGATGGGGGTTGGGGAGTGCGAGGCGGTTGCAACGGCCTCGGCGGTGGCGTTTTTGGGGGCGCATGGGGGGCTGCGTAGGGTCGGTGCACACCCGTATCCCTACTCGGGATTACCGAAGGAGGCACCGACCATGTCACGAGCCGAGCACGACATCGTCGTCGATGCGCCGCTGCGCGCGGTCTACAACCAGTGGACGCAGTTCGAGGAGTTCCCGCTGTTCATGGACTCCGTCCAGGAGGTGCGCCAGCTCGATGACTCGCACCTGATGTGGCGCGCCACCATTGCCGGCCGTCAGGTCGAGTGGGAGGCGGAAATCAAAGAGCAGGTGCCGGACAAGCAGATCATCTGGAGCGCCGTCGATGGGCGCGTGAACGCGGGGCTGGTCTCCTTCCGCCCGGAGGGTGACCACCAGACCAACGTGCACCTGGAGTTGTCGTACGACCCCGACGGGCTGCAGGAGCACATCGGCGACGCGCTCGGGTTCGTGAGCAGCAACGTGAAGGGCGACCTCGAACGCTTCAAGGAGTTCATCGAGCGGCGCGGCACGGAGACTGGCGGCTGGCGCGGGATGATCGAGAACGAGCATGTCCCCGGTGGCCACACGCAGGGCAACACCACGGGCGAGGAGCGCCGCGCGAGCTAGCTCGCCACGCAGCGCATACCTCGAACGATCGAGACGGGTTAGGCCGTCGCTACCTCGGAGGTGGCGACGGCCTCCTCGATCTCCTCGGCCTCACTGCGCTCGGCGACGAGCACGCCGGTGGCGGCGTTGAGGTAGACGTTGGCGACGGTGATACCGGGGTCGATGATCGGGAAAGTCGCGAGGATCAGGATCGAGATGGCACTGAAGGGCAGACCGAGCGGCTCGGCGACGAGCGATAGCATGCCGATGCCCACGAGTCCTGGCATGCCGACCGTGGCGACCGAGGCGAGGACCGCGGCCAGCGTGATCACCACGTAGTCGATTGGCCCGAGGCTGATGAAGTAGACCTGGCTGATGAACACGAGGGTGACAGCGAAGGTCAGCGTCATGCTGTACTTGCAGAGCAGCACCGCCAGCGGGATGACCAGGTGCACTGAGTCGCGATCGAGGCGGAACTCGTCACTCATGGCGCGGAGCACGCTCGGCATGGCGGAGATGCTCGAACGTGTCGTGAAGGCGACGATCAGCGATTCCTTGAGGATTTGCAGCTGACGCAGCGGTGACACGCCGATGCGCATGTGAATGACGGCCATGCTGCCAATGATGATGAGCAGCGCGCCGACGTAGAGCAGGGCGATTAGCTTCGCCATCGCGGCGACGACGTCCATGCTCAGCTGCGCGGTCTGGCTGGCCATGATCACGAGCAGGGCGAAGGGCAGCGTCAGGAGGGCGGCCGACATGGCGCGCTCGAAGATCTTCGTGATGAGCTCGAGCAGCTTCACGAGGTCATCGCTGACGGCGCCGCGGATGGTGCCGAGCACGATGCCGAAGGTCAGGCTGAAGAAGACGATCTGCAGTGTGTTCGCGCTGCTGAGCGCCTCGAACGGGTTGCTCGGGATGGTGCCGAGCAGCACGTCCTGGAGCGAGCGCGTGACCTGGCCGTCGTTGGTCGAGACGATCGAGTCGACGAGCAGCTTGCCGAAGGTGGAACGCGCGTCGCCGGAGAGGTTGGCACCGGGGCGGCCAATCACGGCGATCAGCACGCCGAGCGCGCTCACGGCGACGAGGGCGACGACGAAGGTGACGACGGTGCGAGTGAGGAACTTGCCCGCGTAGCCGGCGAAGAACACCTTGGCCAGACTCGCCATCAACGAGGCGGCGATGATCGGCAGCACGCACATACGCAGGAAGTTGAGGTAGAGCTCGCCGAGCTTGCCGACGATCGGGTGCAGCGCAAACTCGGGCGCGAAGATGCCAAGCAGGATGCCGCCGATCGCGCCGCCGAAGATGGCCGGGGTGCTGCGGAGAATCTTCAAGCTCGGCATCACTTGCCCTCCGGTCGTGCGTACTTCTTCAGCAGGTCGTTCACCGAGAGCTTCACGGCCTTCAGCTCGAGGTAGGTGTCGAGCCAGTACTGCATCTGCGGGTCAACGACGGAGATCGCAATCGGATCGGTGTGATGCGCGAGCATCTGCACCTTCACCTCGATGAGGCGGTCGGGCTTCTCGAAGATGTACTGCTTGATCTCGTTTTCGTCGTAGAGGACGCCGAGCACGTCACCGTTGATCACTGCGCCGAAGAGCGCGGCCTTGTCGCCGTACTCGACGATCTGCGCGGCGGGGAAGATCTGCTTGCCGAAGCCGACGTACGAGGTGCCAGTGACGGCGCCAATCTTGCGACCGGGCTGGTTCGCGAGGCCGATGAGATCGTTGGGGTCCGCGTGCGCGGCGGTCAGCTCAACGCGGTTGAGCATCAGGCCCTGCGCGAGCTCGATGTACGGCTTCGTGAAGCGCGTCTTCTGCGCTCGCGGCAGCGTGACACTGAGCTTCGAGATGCCGATGTCGGCGTCGCCCTTCGCGACGAGGTCGACGACGCCGTCGAAGGTGGTGGCATTGCGGTTGAAGGTGGCCTGGACGCCGAGCTCCTTCGCAATGTCCTTCGCGAGATCGATGTCACTGCCGGCAAGGTTGCCGCCGGCGTCGGTGTAGAAGAACGGGTAGCGGTCGACGCTGACGACACCAACGACGAGCTTGCCCGCGGCGATCACATCAGCGATGCGGCCACCCGAGGCGGGCACGGGCACACGCGCGGCGTTCGCATCGAGCGTGACGACGGGCACTGTCGCGCGCGAACTCGAGGTGGTGTCCGTCGTCGGTGTGGTGCGCTGTGCGCCCGACGCGAGGCTCGATGTCAGGGTCAGCGTCAGCGCGACGATCAGCGCACCAACAACGGTGATTCGAGACACAGGGAATCGAGACATAGCCAGCCCCCTCGTGTGGGCTTCGCCACCCACGATCAGTCAGTCACCCTTGAGGGTGTTCGAATGCACTACGCACGGAAGACGACGATGTTGCCTCGCCGATCCACGAAGACGACGCGCCGCTTGAGGCGGCCCTTGCCGCGCGGGCGCAGCACCCACGCCATGAACTGCGCGAGCAGATGCGGCGGGATGAGAATCATCGCCATCACCCAGCGGATGATGCGCGTGATGATGTTCGGGTCCTTGATGACAGCGATCGTGTTGGCGCGGTACTCGACGCGGCCACGGCCGGCGAGCACGTTGACCGCAGTCTCCAGGCGCTGATTGCGTTCGTAGAGGGTGGCCGGGCCGCGTCGACGCGCTCGACGCGGGGCTGAGGCGAGCTCGGACTCTGCTTCACGCGCCTTGGCGAGGAGGTCGGCCTCCTCGGCAGTCGCGAGGCCAGCGAAGTCACGCGGCGCGACACCGGACAGCCGGCGACGGAGCGCCTCGGACTCGAGCAGTGTCGAGGCGAAGAGCTGCCACGGCGCGGCGTCGGTCGGCAGGCCGGTGAGCGGGTCGATGGGCACAGATCCCCCAGGAGCGGTCGGTCACGACTCGGGCGCTGGGGACGCCCTCGGAAGCCGGCACATGGTACCGCCTCGCATGCCGCGAGGTCAGTGGATAAGTAGGGTCAGCGCGCGCGAATCGCGTCCGCAATCAGGGATGCGTAGAGCGCCGCGCCCTCAGGCCTGAGGTGGATCTGGTCCTCGTACAGGAACTCGGGGTGACCCTCGCTCGCCGCGTGCCAGTCGACCAGCACCGCGTTGGAGTGGCGCTGCACCAGCGCGCTCAGCAACGCGTTGTTCGGCGCTTCCCACGCTCGAGGCACACGCAAGTTCACCACCACGATGCGCTTCACGCCCGCGCCCTGGAGGAGGTCCAGCGCGTCATCGAGGCGGTCCGCGCGCAGCGCGCCGTTGTCGCCGATCTGCAGCACCACCACCGAGCCAATGCGCCCGACCTGCGCGCGCTGCTTCAGCACATCGACGACGGCAGAGGCGCTGCGACCAGCCTCCGCGTCGAGGTCGACGACACCGAGCGCGCGAGCGAGTGCGTTCGCACTGCCGAGCATCACGGAGTCGCCGAGCGCGGTCACCATCTCGCCAGCCGGCAGCACGGTGGAGACCGGCGGCAGCGTCACGACGCGAGGTGCCTCGGTCGCGGTCGCTAGCACAGATCCGTCGAGGCTCGTGCCGGGCGGCAGCGGGCCGATCACGGAGGCCGGCTGCGTGTTCTCGTTCGGTGTGGTCGTCGGCGTGGCCGTCGAGGTCTGCGTGACGGTCGCGTTGGGCATCATCTCGCCGGCGCGCACGTCCTGCGCGGACAGCACGGCGTTGACGCGCGGCACCGCGAGGTACGGCGGCGGCTCCGGCATGCGGGCCCGAGCGACGGTGACGCTGAGCATCAGCACAGCGAGTGCGCTGACGGTGCCACCGGCGAAGACGACGCCGCGGCGTCCACCTCGCAACTCACGAGCGGCGACCGCCCACCGCAAGACTCGACCTTCGCGGAAGGGCATCTCGATCCAGCGGTACGAGGCCTCGGCAGCAAGCAAGGTCAGCGCGCCAGCGGCGACAAACGAGGCAATAGCGCCGATCGGGCCGGACTGCAGTGCGGACTGCACCGGCAGCAGCAGTACCACCGGCCAATGCCACAAGTAGGCGCTGTAGGAGCGCGT
>JBAXNX010000080.1:0-6360 GCA_037133575.1 Chloroflexota bacterium | reverse complement strand
AGCGTCGAGACGGGGAGCGCAGGCAGGTCGGCCGGGGCACGCCGCGGATCGCTCGTGATGAGGAGGGGCTCCGGGGCGTACTCGGCGAGCTCAGTCAGCCGCTGGTGGCGTAGCCGAGTGTCGTGCAACTGGCGCTGCATGATCTCGCCCACCGGCACGTCCACCACCACCAGGTCCTCGGCCATCGAGGCGCCCCGCGCGAGCAGTTCGCCGTCCGGCCCGAACACCACCGAGTTGCCGTCGAAGATCAGCTCGTCCTGTCCGCCCACCTGGTTCACGTAGGCGATGGCGACCGTGGCGTCCGAGGCCCGCGTCGCGACCATGCGCTCGCGGTCGGCGGCCTTGCCGTGGTGGAACGGGGAGGCGTTGATGTTGAGCACGACCTGCGCGCCGGCCAGCGCTTCCTCGTGGATCGGGCCGCCGGGGTACCAGATGTCCTCGCAGATCGTGATGCCGACCTCGACGCCCGCGATGGTGAACGTCGGAGCCTCGTCGCCCGGCTGGAAGTAGCGGAACTCGTCGAAGACGCCGTAGTTGGGCAGCGCGTGCTTGCGGTATGTAGCGACCACCTGGCCCGCGTAGACGACCGCAGCGGCGTTGTAGAGCTGGTGGTCGTACTCGATGCAGCCGACCACGAGCGGCGGCAGCTCCGCTGCCTGGTCGGCGAGGTCGCGCAGGGCCTTCGAGGCGTCCTCGATGAAGGCAGCGCGCAGCAGCAGATCCTCCGGCGGGTAGCCGGTCAGCGCGAGCTCGGGGAACGCCACCACGTCAGCACCGAGCGCATCGGCGCGTCGCGCGGCCTCGAGGATGCGCGCGCTGTTGCCCGCGAGGTCACCAACGGTCGTGTTGATCTGGGCGAGGGCGACACGGAGGGTCTGCATCAGGCTCCGAGTATATCGGCAGGCCTCGGGCAGGGTCATACTGAAGACCCCTACCACGACAAGCGCGCATTCCGAGTGCATGAGGTGCCCACGACGGTGATGCTGGCGATTGACCTCGTACGGCTCGTGATGGAGCCCAGCATCGCTCCGGCGCACCCGCTCTCGCCTGATCAGCCGTTCTGGCGCGTCTGGCCGCTCCAGCCGACCTTCCTCATCCCCGTCCTGCTCGCTGCGGTGCTCTATGCGCGCGGCCTTACGAGGTGGCCCGAGCGCTCGCGCGCCCACCCCTGGTGGCGCAGTGGCCTCTTTTACGGCGGCCTGCTCACGATGGTGCTGTCGGTGAATACGCCGCTGCATGCCATCTCTGAGCACCACTTCTCAGCACACATGACCCAGCACCTGCTCATCACCATGATTGGCGTGCCCCTGGTTCTGCTGGGGGCACCCACGACTCCGATCCTGCGAGGCCTGCCTCGGGCGCTGCGCCACAACGTGCTCAGCCCGCTCGCCGCTGACCCCCTGGTACGCGGTATGTTCCGCGTCCTCACGCACCCGGTGACCGGGCTCGTGCTCTTCAGCGCGGTGCTCATCTGGTGGCACATGGTTCCGGGCTGGTACGACCTCGCTGCCGAGCAGGAGGGCGTCCATGAGGTACAGCACCTGTCGTTCGTGATTTCTGCCGGGCTCTTCTGGTGGAGCGTCATCGACCCTGCGCCGCTCCACGCGCCGATGGGCTACCTGCTACGCATCGTCTACGTCATCGCGGAGGCGACCGTGCAGGCCGTGCTCGGCGCCTTCATTTCGCTGGCTACCGAGCCGCTCTACCACTACTACGAGCGGGCCACACCGATCTTTCCGATCTCGGCAATCGACGACCAACAACTAGGTGGCCTCATCATGTGGATTGGCGGTCAGCCGCTGTTCCTCGGTGTGGTGGGCGCGCTCTTCGCCGTCTGGTACGTGCAGTCCGAGCGCCGGCAGCGTGAGAGTGAGGCCGCTGGCCTCGAGGCGACCGCCGACCGCTACTAGCCGCCCAGCTCGCAAACACATCGCATACCTCGAGACATGACGAAGGCCGCCCATTGGGGCGGCCTTCGTGTTCGTGCGAGTGGTTCGAGGCTAGTGCCCGACGAGGCCCTCACCGGCCTGCACGGCGGCAGTGCCGAGTTGGCCGGCGCCCTGGTAGTCGCCCCAGAACAGGCCCAGCAGGGCGAAGAGGATGAGCGCTGCGAGCACGAAGCTGCCGACGAACAATTTCGTCATCAGGTTGTTCTCGAAGCGCAGGTGCATGAAGTACGCGACGACGACCGCGAACTTGAAGGCCGACAGGCCCATCAGCAGCGTGATCATCAGCCAGGCGGGCATGCCGCTGTAGGAGATCCAGAGCTCGATCGCCGTGATGACGGTCAGTGCGAGGCCGATCCACACGTACTGGCGAATGCTCAGTCCGTGCTCTTCCTCGTGTGCGGTTGCGGTCATGTGTGCCATGGCGGTGCCTCCGTGTGCTCGATGCTTACGCGGGCAGCAGATAGAGGAGCGTGAAGATCACGATCCAGACGATGTCGACGAAGTGCCAGTACAGCCCGGCAATCTCCATGTGCTCGCCCACCTCCGGACCGAGGCCGTTGCGGCGGAATGACGCCGCCAGCATCGAGGCAAGATAGAGCACGCCGACGCCGACGTGGGTGCCGTGGAAGCCGGTCAGCACGAAGAACGTCGCGCCGAAGAGGTTGGTACCGAGGTTCAGGCCCTCTGCGCCGAAGGAGCGGAACTCATAGACCTGGAAGCCGAGGAACGCGAGACCGAGGAGGATCGTCGCCAGGGTGGCGAGCTTCATCATCTTGAAGCGAGCGTGCTGCGCGCCGTAGACCGCGAGCACCATCGTCAGGCTGCTCATCAGCAGGACGAACGTGCTCGTCGAGGTGATCGGGATGTTGAGGATGCCGTGCTCTTCGTGCCCGTCGATCATCATCGCGTGCGGGAACGGCCCCACACCGCGCTCGATCACCGCGTGCTTGAAGATCAGGTACGTGGCGATCAGGGAGCCGAAGAACAGGCACTCCGAGCCGAGGAAGATCCACATCATCAGCTTGCGGTTGGTTGTCCCCGTCGATGTGGGGTGACCTCCGCCGTGTGCTACTGCTGCTGCCATCGGTCCCTCATTCCTCCGCGGACGAATCCGCTTCGTTCATCGAGCGTGGCCAGCAGAGCTGCTGACCCGCGGGTGCAGTCTTACTCGGTGGGCTCGAGCGCCCAGCCCCAGATGCCGTAGACCACGATCAGCACACCGACCGCGGTCAGTGCGAGGTGCGAGAGCGGACCCATGGCCATCAGCACCACACCGGTCGCCATCAGGATCGGGTAGTACGAGGGCGGGGGCAGGTGGATGTGCTCACCCGTCGGCTCCGCCGGCGCGATGTTGTGGTCGCGGTCGTACCAGAGCGGATCGCGCGAGCGCACGACGGGGACGACATCGAAGTCGTGCTCCGGCGGTGGCGAGGACGTCGCCCACTCCAGCGTCGCCGCGCCCCACGGGTTCGCCTCGGCCGTCTTCTCCTGGCCCATCGAGCGGAAGAAGTTGATGACGAAGATCAGCACGCCCGCGGCGATGGTGAAGGCGCCGATGGTCTCGGCCATGTTCCAGAAGCCCCAGTTGAGGCCGGCGTCGTAGGTGTAGATGCGGCGCGGCATGCCGAGCAGGCCGAGGTAGTGCATCGGGAAGAACGTCAGGTTCACACCGATGAACCACAGCCAGAAGTGGACCATGCCCAGCTTCTCGTCGAGGAAGCGGCCGGTCATCTTCGGGAACCAGTAGTAGATGCCCGAAAAAATACCCGTCACGGCGCCACCGACCAGCACGTAGTGGAGGTGGGCGACGACGAAGTAGGTGTCCTGGTGCTGACCGTCGACCGGCGGCGAGGCGTGCATGACGCCGGAGATGCCACCGATGGTGAACAGCGCGATGAAGGCGACCGCGAACGACATCGCAGTGTTGAAGCGGATGTTGCCGCCATACATCGTGCCGAGCCAGTTGAAGACTTTCACACCAGTCGGGATGGCGATGATCATCGTGTTGGTCGCGAAGATCGTGCGCGGCACGGCGCCCATGCCGGTCGTGAACATGTGGTGCGACCACACGGCCCAACCAAGGAATGCGATCGCCATGCCGGCGAAGACGATGGCCGGGTAGCCGAACAGCGGCTTGCGTGAGAAGACCGGGATGACCTCGGACACGATGCCCATGGCCGGGAGAATCAGGATGTACACCTCGGGGTGACCGAACACCCAGAAGAGGTGCTGCCAGAGGATCGGGTCACCACCCTCGCCGGCGATGAAGAAGTGCGTGCCGAACTGGCGGTCGAAGAGCAGCTGAATCAGCGCGACGGTGAGCGGGGGCAGGGCCAGGATCAGCAGGAACGAGATGATGAGCGACATCCAGATGAAGACCGGGAGCCGCATCATCGTCATGCCAGGAGCCCGCATGTTGATGATCGTGACCGCGAAGTTCAGGGCGGCCATCAGGGACGAGATACCGAGGACCATCAGGCCAACGACGTAGAAGTCGATACCGAGACCGGGCGAGAATTCCTTCTCAGACAGCGGTGCGTAGTTGAACCAGCCGCCACCGGGAGCCTCGAAGAAGAAGCTGGCTGTCAGCAGTACGGCACCGCCGAAGAAGACCCAGTACGACAGCGCGTTCAGGCGGGGGAAGGCGACGTCGCGTGCGCCGATCATCAACGGGATTAGGAAGTTCTGGAACGAAGCACCGAGCGGCATGACGGCGAGGAAGATCATCGTCAGCGCGTGCATCGTGAAGAGCTCGTTGTAGAGCTTGGCGTCCACGACCGCGCCGTGCGGCACCGCGAGCTGCGTGCGCACGAGCAGCGCCTGCACGCCGCCCCACATGAAGAAGCTGAAGGCTGTGATGCCGTACAGCGCACCGATGCGCTTGTGGTCGACGGTCGTGAGCCACGACCAGACGCCGGAATTCTCGTGGTGCGCCAGCGTGCCTGCGACTGTGGCCATCTCATCGCCTCCCGATGCCGGCAACGAGCGGATCGCTCGCGTCGGCGCTGCTGAACCGCGGGTGCCTGACTCGGGCTACTTGAGCTCCAGCAGGTACGCCGCCACGGCCTTGATCTCGTCGTCGCTCAAGGTGCCACCGGCGGAGGTACCCATCGGCGGCATCTTGGAGCCCGGCTTGATGTCAGCCGAGTTGTGAATCCACTTCTGGAGGTTCGCCTCGTTGTTCTCGAGGGTGCCGGCGGCGATCGTCGTGCGCGCGCCCAGGTGGGTCAGGCTCGGGCCGAGCTTGGCCTGCGCGGCGGTGCCGGCGACCGTGTGGCAGCCAATGCAGGCGCTGCGCGAGAAGATCTCGGCGCCCTGCTTGGCGAGCGGGCTCACTGGCGCCTTGGCGTCGGCCTTGGCGTTCGCGACCCACTTGTCGAAGTCAGCCTGCGTGTCCACGAAGACGCGGAAGCGCATGTTGGCGTGGCTGTAGCCGCAGAGCTCAGCGCACTGGCCCAGGTAGGGCTCCGGACGGGCCTTATCGGCACTGAAGTGAATCTTGTTCACGTGGCCGGGCATCATGTCGATCTTGCCGGCCAGCTGGGGCACCCAGAAGGCGTGGATCACGTCGGTGGAGCGCACGTCGAAGGCGACGGTCTTGCCCTCGGGGATGTGCAGCTCATTGGCGGTGATCACGCCGCCGTTGTCCGGGTACTGGAACTCGAACCACCACTGGTGGCCGATCGCGATGACCTTCATCGCGTCGGGCGGGACCGTGGCCTGCTGCTGGATGGTGGTGATGGTCGGGACGGCCATCACCACGACGATGGCGACCGGGATGAGGGTCCAGAGGACTTCGAGGCGGGTGTTGCCGTGGATTTGCTGGGCAACGCGGCCGGGGCGCTCGCGGTAGGCGATGCTCAGGTAGGCCGTCAACAGCATGGTCAGGACGAACGTGATCATGGCCATCCACATGATCAGGGTGTACGGGCCCCAGATCAGGCGGTTGTCGGAGCCGGCGATCACGGCGGTGCTCATCGGAGCGTCGCAGGCGACGGTTAGAGCGACCAGGATCGAGAGGAGCAGCAGAGGCAGCAGTCGCCGCGCGGACGTATTCAGACGAACTCGACGAATGCGCTCCACCCGACCCCCCTGCCAGCCTGCCCGACGTACCGAAAATCCCGCCGATTGGCGGGCGGCAAACCGTCTGTAGCAATACCATTGGGCACCCTGAGGGTCAAACCGGAGCAGCCTCCGCGAGCCCTCTTCAAGTCCGTGTTTTCGGCCTTCCCGGGCGATCCGAGGAATGGCCGGGCACGCTGCCCCTGACGGTAGGGCGTGAGTTGATTGGCCGCCAATGCGGGGATAGCCTCGATCGGTCATGACGGTGCGTGCGGCGACCCCGGCCTTGCAGCGGCGGACCATTGTCCTTGCCGCGGCGCTGGTCATCCTCGCATTGCTCGCCGTCCTC
>JBAXNX010000079.1:0-6606 GCA_037133575.1 Chloroflexota bacterium | reverse complement strand
ATGTTCCTGGTCTGGCTGGGCGAGCTCATCTCGGAGCAGGGCATCGGCAACGGCATCTCGCTGATCATCTTCGCGGGCATCGTCGCCGGCATGCCGAGCATCCTTGGCAATGTGTTTGTGTCGGGCGTCGGTCCGGCGTTGACCGGTCTGGTCATCCTCGCACTGCTCGCGGTGTTCTTGGTCGCGGCGATCATCTACGTCCAGGAAGCACAGCGCCGCATCCCGGTGCAGTACGCGCGCTCGACCTTCCGAGGCGGCCGCATGTATCGCCAGCAGGGCCAGACGCACATCCCGCTGCGCGTGAACTCGGCCGGCATGGTGCCGCTGATCTTCGCTTTCTCGATCATGATCTTCCCGCCGGTGTTCGCGCAGTTCGTTGCGACCACCGTTGATGTGGGATGGATCGCGAGTGCTGCCGATTTCATGCAGAAGGCGTTCTCGCCGACGGCGCCGCTGTACTGGGGGTTCGTCTTCCTGCTGGTCATGATCTTCTCGTTCTTTTACACGCTGGTCGTGTTCCAGCAGCAGAACCTCGCTGAGAACCTCCAGCGCCAGGGTGGCTTCATTCCGGGCATTCGCCCCGGTCGCCCGACGCAGGAGTACGTGATGCGCGTGCTGATCCGCATCACCTGGGGTGGCGCGATCTTCCTCGGGTTTGTCTCGATTCTGCCGTTCCTCGCGACGCGCATCACCGACGTGCAGTCGGTGCAGATCAGCGCGGCGGGCCTCCTGATCGTCGTCGGTGTCGTCCTCGACACGATGCGGCAGCTCGAGGCCCAGATGATGATGCGCAACTACGAAGGGTTCATCTCCTAATGCAGCTCATCCTGCTGGGACTGCCCGGGGCCGGAAAAGGCACGCAGGCGGCGCTGCTCGCGCAGCGCCTTGGGCTGCTGCACATTTCGACGGGTGACCTGTTCCGCGCCGCTGCTGCCGAGGGCACTGACCTGGGCAAGCGCGCGCAGGAGTTCATGTCCCGAGGCGAGCTCGTCCCCGACGAGGTCACCATCAACATGCTGCTGGAGCGCATCGCGCGCCCCGACGCGGCCGAGGGCATCATGCTCGACGGCTTCCCGCGCACGATTCCGCAGGCCGAGGCGCTCGATGTGGCCCTCGACGGCCAGGGTCGTCAGATCGACGGCGTGCTCTACATCCAGGTCCCCGAGGACCTGTTGATGGCGCGCCTCACCGGTCGCTGGAACTGCCCGAGCTGTGGCGCGATCTACCACGAGCTCACCAGCCCGCCGAAGGCGGCCGGCAAGTGCGACAAGTGCGGCGCCGACCTGACCCAGCGTGCGGACGACCGCCCCGAGACCGTTTCGACCCGCCTCGCCCAGAACCGGGCGTGGACGGAGCAGCTCGCCAACTTCTACGAGAAGCAGGGCAAGCTGCGCCCGGTCGACGGCACGGGTGAGCCCGCAGATGTGACGACTCGCCTACTCGATCGTATCGAGCAGGTGTCAGCCGGCATGGGAAAGGCGTAGACTGTTCTGATGCCCGTTTCTACCGTCGTTATTAAGTCGAAGGACGAGATCGCCCTTCTGCGTGAGGCTGGGCGCCTCAACGCAGAGGTTCGCGCTGCCCTTCGCGACGCGGTAGCCCCCGGTGTCACCGGTCGAGACCTCGACATGCTGGCGAAAGACGAAATCGCAAAGCGCGGCGCGCAGCCGACCTTCGTGGGCTATGGCCCCGGCGGTCGTCCGCCGTACCCCGGTGCGATCTGCTACTCCGTGAACGACAACCTGGTGCATGGCATTCCGAACGATCGCGCGCTGCGCGAGGGCGACATCGTGAGCATCGACCTTGGCGTCACCTACAAGGGTTACGTCTCTGACGCGGCGTTCACCGTCGCAGTCGGCAAGGTATCGCCCGAAGCCGAGGATCTGATGAAGATCACCGAGGCCTCACTCTGGGCGGGCATCGAGCAGGCGCGACCTGGCAACTACCTCGGTGACATCTCGGCGGCCATCGGTCGCTGGGGTGAGGACGCCGGCTACGGAATCATTCAGGAGTACGGCGGGCACGGTGTCGGTCGCGACATGCACGAGCCACCGCACGTTGCCAACTTTGGTCGCCCCGGCGTCGGCTACAAGCTGAAGGCGGGGATGGTCCTGGCGCTCGAGCCGATGTTCGCGCTGGGCCGACACGAGACCGAAGAGATGGCTGACCACTGGACCGTGCGCATGCGCGACGGCAGCCTCAGTGCCCACTTCGAGGAGACCATTGCGATCCTCGACGACGGACCGGAGGTGCTCACTCGCATTCGCTAGCGAGTGAGCAGACGCCATGACACAGGAACGCCGTCCGCGCGCAAAGACGAAGAAAGAAGTCATCGAGGTTGAAGGCGTCGTGAAGGACGCCCTGCCAAACGCGATGTTCGACGTCGAGCTCGCCAATGGACACCACGTGCTGGCACACGTCTCGGGCCGGATGAAGATGCACTACATCCGCATCCTGCTCGGTGACCGCGTGCTGGTGGAGTTGAGCCCGTATGACCTGACGCGGGGACGCGTCACGTACCGCTTCCGGTAAGCGGTTTTCGAGTAGTTGGGGTTTGCGATGAAGGTATCTGCCTCGATTAAGAAGCGTTGTGAGCGCTGCCAGATCATCCGCCGCCATGGCCGGCTGCGTGTGATCTGCGTAGTTCCGCGCCACAAGCAGCGGCAGGGTTAGGAATAGCTATGGCACGCATCGCCGGCGTCGACATTCCGAACGACAAGCAGATCCTGTTCTCGCTGCCCTATGTGTACGGCGTCGGCCGTCCTATGGCGGCGAAGATCCTGGAGCAGACCCAGGTCGACCCCACCCGCAAGGTGCGCGACCTGACTGATGACGAGGTCGCGCGCATTCGCGCCGTCGTCGAGGGCGAGCACGTGGTTGAGGGTGACCTCCGCCGCGAGGTGCGCCAGAACATCCAGCGCCTGATCGAGATCAACTGCTTCCGCGGTTACCGGCACCGTCGTGGTCTGCCGGTCCGTGGTCAGCGCACCAAGACCAACGCGCGCACGCGCCGTGGCGTCCGCCGGACTGTGTCCGGCAAGCGCCGCGCGCCGCGCAAGTAAGAACGGGAGGACCGAGTGGGGCGATCATCAGCCACCCGGCGCACGACGACCCGGCGACGCGAACGAAAGTCCGTGCCGCGGGGGCGTGCGTACGTCACGTCGACGTTCAACAACACGATCATCACGCTGACGGACCCCAACGGGAACGTCCTGTCGTGGGGTAGCGGCGGCACCGCGGGCTTCAAGGGCTCGCGCAAGAGCACGCCGTACGCAGCGCAGATCGCTGCCGAAGGCGCCGCTGCGCGGGCCGTCGAGCACGGTCTGCGTGAGGTCGAAGTATTTGTGAAGGGCCCGGGCGCCGGCCGCGAAGCCGCGGTGCGTGCGTTGCAGTCCTCGGGAGTGCGTGTGCTGTCGATTCGCGACGTCACACCCATTCCGCATAACGGGTGCCGGCCGCGTCGCCGGCCGCGGCAGTAAGAGCGAGGTCCGATGGCCCGATACACTGGCCCCAAGTGTCGAAAGTGCCGCCGCTACGGTGTTTCACTGTGCGGAAAGGTGAAGTGTGCTCTGATCAAGCGGCCGCAGCCGCCTGGTCCTCGCTCGCTGCGCCGGCGCAAGATTTCTGACCGCGGCCAACAGCTGATCGAAAAGCAGAAGGTGCGCTTCGCCTACGGGCTGATGGAGCGTCAGTTCCGCGACTACTACGACCGCGCCGTGCGACGCCCAGGCGTCACCGGTGAGCTGTTGATGCGCTCGCTCGAAGAGCGCCTCGACAACGTGGTCTACCGCCTCGGCTTTGCGAGCACGCGCGCGCAGGCTCGGCAGTTGGTCACGCACGGCCTGGTGGCCGTGAACGGCCAGAAGCTTGACGTGCCCAGCGCACACGTGAAGGTCGGCGCCGCCATCGGCCTGACCGATCGTGGCAAGCGCTCCGAGTACGCCAAGATCCTGACCGAGGAGATCAAGTCTCGCGACGTCCCCGGCTGGCTCGAGCTCGACCGCGAGGCCCTCACCGGCCGCGTGGCTGGTGAGCCCGGCGCTGGTGACATCGAGGCGCACTTCAACCCGAACGCGATCGTCGAGTACTACTCACGCTGACGCTGCGGAACGCCGGGCACTTGCCCGGTACCCGCGTCACGCCTTGCGAGGTGCGATTTGCCTGACCTGCACATCCCCGAAATCCGGGTCGAAGTCGACGAGGCGGACTACGCCCGCGTCGTCGCCGAGCCCCTGGAGACCGGCTTCGGCACGACCCTCGGCAACGCGCTGCGGCGTGTCCTGCTGTCGTCGCTGCCCGGCGCGGCGATTACCTCCGTGCGCATCGAGGGCGTCGAGCACGAGTTCTCGACCATCGAGCACGTTCAGGAGGATGTCACTGAGATCCTGCTGAACCTCAAGGAAGTGCGTCTGCGCTCCTTCTCCGACCGCCCCGCCCGCCTCTTCCTGGAGGCGTCCGGCGAGGGCGTGGTCACCGCTGGCGACATCCAGTCCAGCGCTGACTACGAGGTCGTGAACCCCGAGCTCAAGATCGCCACGCTCGACCACAAGGACGCTTCGCTGGTCGCCGACATCAACGTCGAGACCGGTCGTGGCTTCCTCGGTGCGACCGTGTCGGAAGGCCTGCCGATCGGTGTCATTCCGGTCGACGCGCTCTTCAGCCCGGTCCGTCGCGTGAACTACCACGTCGCGCACACGCGCGTCGGGCAGGACACCGACTTCGATCGCCTGGAGCTCGAGCTCTGGACCGATGGCACCGTGACCGGCCCGATGGCCGTCTCGCTCGCCTCGGAGCTGCTGCGCGACCAGCTGCTGGGCTTCCAGCGCCTCGGCCGCCCGGACAGCATCGTCACCTCGGTGATGCAGGAGCAGGTTGGTGGCTTCGACGGCTACGACACGCCGATCGAGGAGCTCGACCTCTCCGTGCGCGCCTACAACTGCCTGAAGCGCTCCGGCCTCACCACGGTCGGCGCGATTCTCGAGCGCTCCGAGGAGGAGCTGCTCGCCCTGCGCAACTTCGGCGAGAAGTCGTACGAAGAGCTGCGCGACAAGCTCGTGAGCAAGGGCTTCCCGGCCCCGCGTATCGACTCGCGCCGCGCAGCGGTGGCGAATGGGATTGGCGCCGGCAACGGCGGGACCATGACGGCGGACGCGCCGCGCGGGATGGCGAACGACGAGCCCGCCGACGATGTCGGCTCGCTGGGCGCGGCGCTCATCCAGGCGCTGCGTGAGGCCGGCGAAGATGCGCCGAATCTCGCCGATGACAACGACAACGAGGACGAGTAGCCATGCGTCACCAGGTATCCGGCCGTCGCTTTGACATGGCCACCGACCAGCGCATCGCCATGTTCCGCAGCCTGACCACTCAGGTGCTGAAGCATGGTGCGATTCGCACGACCGAGGCTCGCGCCAAGGAAGTGCGGCCGATGGTCGAGAAGATGATCACGCTCGGCAAGCGCGGCACCGTCCACGCTCGCCGACAGGCACTCGCCTACGTGTACGAGCCCGACGTCGTCGATCGCATCTTCGACGAACTGGCTACCACGTACGCGACGCGACCGGGTGGCTACACCCGTGTCACTAAGATTGGGCCGCGCCTCGGCGACGGCGCAATGATGGCGCAGCTTGAGCTCGTCTAATGTCATCGGCTGCCGAGACGCGGCGGATCGCGCTGCTCGTCGAGTACGACGGGACGCAGTTCGTCGGGTCGCAATCGCAGCTGGGGCAGCGGACAGTGCAGGACACGCTCGAGGCTGCAGTGATGCAGTTCACGGGCGAGCAGCAGCGACTGCGCTTCGCGGGTCGGACCGACTCCGGAGTGCATGCGCGCGGCCAGGTAGCGACGCTCGAGACCTCGACGAGGCACGAGCCGGCGCGCTGGGTCGCAGCATTGAATCGCTTTCTGCCGGCGGACGTCGCAGTGCGCACGGCGTGCGAGGTGACCACGGACTTCGATCCGCGGCGCAGCGCGCAGTCGCGTTGCTACACGTACGCGATCGAGGATGGACGGTCGCGCTCGCCGCTCACGCAGCGGCAGGCGTGGCAGTCGGAAGCAGCGCTCGACGTGGCGGCGATGTCGCTCGCGGCCTCGCTGTTGCCGACGGAGTTGCGCGACTGGTCAGCGTTCTCGGGCCCATTGGAGCCCGGACGCTCACCAATGCGCACATTGCAGGCATGTACGGTGCGACGCTTGGCGACGCATCGGGTGCAAGTCTCGATGGAGGCCGAATCGTTCTTGCCGCACCAGGTGCGTCGCACCGTGGGCGCGTTGCGGGACGTCGGCATGGGGCGGCTGACCCCGCAGGCCTTTGCGGGCCTGCTCGACAGCCCGCCGGCGAGCGTCGGACCAGCCGCGCCGCCGCAGGGATTGACGCTGGTAGCCGTGCGGTACGCACGCGGGATGGTGGACTGGCATGACAACGAAGACCTATCGACTGCATGCGGGGAGCTTTGACCGCGCCTGGCATGTCATCGACGCGCAGGGCAAGCCCCTCGGTCGTGTGGCATCCGAGGCCGCGAAGCTGCTCTTGGGCAAGCACAAGCCGACGTACGAGCCGCACCTGCCCATGGGCGACTTCGTGATCATCGTGAACGCCAAGGAAATCGG
>JBAXNX010000078.1:0-6631 GCA_037133575.1 Chloroflexota bacterium | reverse complement strand
GACTCGCTGATCCGCTCGAAGTATCCGAAGGACAACCTGTACATCATCGCGTTCTCGTACGTGGTGCTCTCGCTCAAGCCGGAGCAGCTGCTCGACTCCTACTGGGTGCAGTACGGCGGCGGCACGAACTTCCAGCAGGCGCTGCGGCAGGCGCGCCAGACGCTGGCGAAGCATCACATCGGCACGAAGCAGATCGTGTTCATCACCGATGGTGAGCCGACGACGGCGTACTCCTCGTGGGACGATGACGACGCAGTGATCGACCCGGTCACAGGGCTGAAGCGCATCCCGGATGTCACCGAGGAGACGCTGCGCGAGGTGATGCGTTGCACGCAGGACCGCATCACGCTAAACACGTTCATCCTCGATAGCCACCCGCACACGGGTGAGCTGATGCGCAACATGGCGCGCATCAACCGAGGCCGCGCGTTCTTCGGCTCAGCGCAGGACATCGGCAAGTACGTGCTGCTGGACTACGTGCACAACAAGCAGCACACCATCCGTTGATGGTTTTCGCCCAGCGTTTCGAACGTCAGTAGTAGGACTCGGATGGTTCTGCGCAGTGGTGGGTCGTCCGCCTGAGCGTCGAGTAGACTGCCCCGACTGCTAGGGGGCAGGCCTGTGACCACTTCGAACACATCGGAAGCGGCTGCGCCTGCCGCAGAGGCACCGTCGCGCTATCGCTGGGTGATCGTCTCGCAGTTGTGGCTGCACCAGATCCTCACGCAGGGGATGCCGACGGCGATCAGCGTGCTGCTGATCAAGCTGCAGGCGGACCTTGACTTTGGCACAGTCGAGGCGGGCTGGCTGGGGTCGGCGCGCTTCGCTGGCCAGCTACTCGTGTTCCCGGCGAGCTTTGCGATCATTCGCTTCGCGCCGACGCGACTCTATGGGTTCTTGCTGCTCTCGATCGGCCTCGCACCACTCATGGGTGGGTGGGCCCCGTCATATCTCGTGCTGCTGCTCGCGCAGATCGTGTTCTCGCTCGGCTTCTCGCTGTCGCAGGTGCCGGCGAGCCTGATGCGGTCGCGGTGGATTCCGCCGCGCGAGCTCGCGACGGTGTGGGGCATCGGCAACGCGATGACGGCGGTTGGTCAGAGCGCGATGTTATTTGGGATCCCGCTGATCGCGGGCGCACTTGGCGGCTGGCGCGGGGTGATGATCGTCGTCGGTGTGCTCTCGCTCGTGTCTGCCGTGCTGTGGTGGCTGACGGCGCGCGAGCGACCGCTCGCATCGCACTCGAATGGGCCGTCACGCGGGTTCGAGGCGCTGCGGCGACGCGAGTTCTACATCCTCGGGTTCGCGACCGTCGGCGGCGGCACGGCGTATACCTCGAGCATCCTGTTCTTGCCGAAGTACCTCGCGGAAGAGCGAGGCATGAGCCTGATCGTGGCGGGGTCGGTGACGGCGGCGCTGCCGCTCGCAGGGCTGCTCGCGAACCTCACGTCGGGGTTGTTGTCCGACCGCATCGGGCTACGCAAGGTGTTCATCTGGCCGGCGGGACTCGTGCTGCCGCCGCTGTACTACCTCGCGTTCTCTGATCTGCCGGTGCCGCTGCTAGTGGGCGTCGTGTTCCTCGTGGGCTACTTCGCGTGGCTGCCGTTCCCGGTGCTCACGTCGATTCCGTTCGAGCTGCCGGGGATCCGGCCGACCGAGGTCGCGGTGGGGCAGGCGCTGGTGAACGCGCTGCTTGGGATTGGGATCATCCTCGGGCCAGTGCTCGTCGGTCAGGTCGCGGTGGCGGCGGGTTCGCTGCACGCCGGGCTGCTCACGCTCGTGGCGCTGCCGCTGCTGTTCGCGATCGGCTGTCTGTGGCTGCCGGAGACGGGGAGTCGAGCTCGACGGACCGCTAGCTAGGCGAGCGGCGCGGGCTGCGGCGTCGCGACGGCTTCCGCTGAGGTGGGCTGAGTCGCGCCAGCAACCTCGGGCTCGAGCTCCCGAGGTGCTGGCGCTGCCATGCCGAGTTCGTCGACGTCGTTATCGGCGCGCGACCTAGGCAACGAGACGATGAAGAGGCTGCCGCCTTCCGAGCCGCTTTCGACTCGAATGGTGCCGCCATGCTCTTCGACGATGCGGTGGCACAGGTAGAGGCCGAGGCCCATGCCCTCGGTCTCGCTGTGCTGGGTGGCGGCGCCGCGCACGAAGCGCTCAAAGATGCTCGTGCGCTCCGCATGCGGGACGCCGATGCCGCGGTCCTCGACCTCGATGACCACT
Organism: Chloroflexota bacterium; assembly: GCA_037133575.1. Taxonomy (GTDB): domain Bacteria; phylum Chloroflexota; class Dehalococcoidia; order UBA2979; family UBA2979; genus RH-chloro-G1. The sequence continues at coordinate 4,417 of JBAXNX010000078.1, read as the reverse complement.
CGATCGTTGACGCGGTGCACGCGGAGGTCGACGGGCGTGTCGCTGGGGCTGTACTTGCTGGCGTTGTCGAGCAGGTTACGGACGACCTGGCCGATGCGACGGCCATCGATGGGAGCGATCGTCGGCTCACCCTCGATGCGGACGTTGGGGAAGTCGCGTCCGATCGCGTTCGCAATGGCGAAGACGTCGTCGTCCTCGAGCTCATCGACGAAGCCGGATAAGTCGCGCGCGACGCTGAGCAGGTCGTTGACGAGGTCGCGCATGCGCGCGTGGCCTGCAGCGTGATGTGGCCCGCGTTATCGCGTGCGCGATCGATGGCATCGGCGGCGAGCCGGCGACCGAGCAGTTGCGCCTCGCCGAGGATGCTCGTCAGCGGCGTGCGGAGCTCGTGGGCGGCGGCGGCGAGGAAGTCGCGCTCGAGCGCGAGGCTCTCCTCGAACGCTGCTGCGGCGGTGCGCTCTTCGGTGAGCTGCCAGTTCTGGATCGTGGCCGCGACTGGCGCGGAGAGTGCCGTGAGCGTGGCGACGTCATCTTCGGCGAAGAGTGGCGGGGTGTCGCCCAATAACATGATCGCGCCGATGGGGGTCCCTCCGACAATGAGCGGCGCGGTGAGCAGCGCAGTGACGTGGTTGCGCTCGTAGGTCTCACGGTTTGCTGGGTCAACTCTGGTGGCGTCGTCCACGAAGAGGGCCCGTCGCTCCACGAAGCTGCGATAGCCCAGGCTCGTGCGCGCCTGCTCGCTGGTGAAGAGTGGTGCGTCGAGTGTGGGCGGCACGAGCCGTTCGTGCTCCGGATCCCAGAGCACCACGACGGCGCGTGGTGTGCCGAAGGCTGTGGCGAGTCCGCCCTCGATGCTGCCGACGAGCTCGCGGAGGCTGTGTGAGCCAGCGGCGCGGTTCAGCGTGCCGATGAAAGTGACGACGCCGGGGTACTGCCAGCCTCGACGCAACAGCGCTGGCGGCGCGAAGCCGAGGAAGTAGCCGATGGTGACGCCGAGCGAACAACCAGTCGTGAGCATCGTGTAGACGTCGGCCGAGCCCGGGATGAATGTCTTGGCGCCAGCGACCACGAACAGGAGCGCGAGGAATGTCGTCCCGACGGCAACGGCCTGCTTGCGGCGCTTGCGCGAGCCCTGGGCGATCCGGGCGCGGGCGGCGAAGCGGGCGGTCGCGTAGAGGTTCGAGACGATGATGTAGCCGAGGATGGCGAGAGTGACCCAGCCTGGGAGTGGCCCGCTGGCGAGCAGCACGACCGCGACGGAGGCGACGAAGCTGAGGATGCTCGCGATCATCATCGCGGGGGCGACGTGCGTGAAGTCGTGGACGATGCGCAGCAGCAGCACCGGCCATGCCAGCAGCAGGATCGAGGTGATCTTCGAGGCGATCGGTAGCCCCGGCCAGATCAGGCTGATGGCGACGATGGTAGCGCCAGCGGTGAAGAACAGGTCGATGTCGATGCTCGCCTGGCGCCGCGTACGGATCGCGGCGATGAACGTGCTCAGGAAGACGCTCAGCAGGATGGCGTCGGAAAACAGTGAGAGCGCTCGGGCGAGTGTCATGTCCGCGGCATCATTCCATGCGATCCCGCTGAGTGCCGTAACGTTTTGTTACATGGCCTATCAAAACCGTATACGCGTAGCGCCACCGCCGGATATTCGAGGACGCGCTGACGTTGGTGAGCCAGTAGGCAGGGTCGGCGGAGCGGGTTAGGGGACGAACTTATAGCCGAAGTGGCGCACGGTGACGATGCGCTGCGGGACCGACGGTTCGTCCTCGAGCTTCTCGCGAAGCCAGCGGACATGGACGTCCACGGTGCGGCTCTCGCCGTCGTAGCTGTAGCCCCAGACCGCGTCGAGGATCATCTGGCGCGAGAGCACCTGACCCGGGTGGCGGAAGAAGTACTCCAGGAGCTCGAACTCACGCGGACGCAGGGCCAGTGGCTTGCCAGCGCGGCGTACCTCGTGCGCTCCGGCATCGAGGACCAGGTCACCGCACTCGATACGGCCGCGTCGCTGGTCCGGGGTGGCGACCTGCGCAGCCTCGCGGGAGATGCGGTCGCGACGGAGCAGCGTGCTCACGCGCGTGAGCAGCTCACGCATCGAGAAAGGCTTGGTCATGTAGTCGTCGGCGCCCATCTCGAGCCCCACGACACGGTCGACCTCGGTCTCCCGTGCAGTGAGCACGAGGATGAGCACGGGGCTTTCGGCGCGGAGCGCGCGGCAGACGTCGAGGCCGGAGAGGCGTGGGAGCATCAGGTCGAGGACGACCAGCTCCGGCGCGCACTCACGAGCAGTGCGCAGTCCGTCGACGCCGTTCGCTGCCGTCAGCACCTCGTGCTGTTCGCGCTTCAGGTTGTAGGCGACGGTCTCGAGGATGGCTGGGTCGTCTTCGACGACGAGGATCTTGCTCATGGCGCTCGCTCCGTGCAGTCCCGACGCGTGGGTGCTGCTGATGGTGGGGAGGGCATCACGCCCTCCCCACCATCGGCGAGGTGTCGGCTTAGGAGGCGGGGAGAATCGCCTTGCCGCCGCAGGTGAAGCTCTTCAGCGTCGTGTCGACGCGAGCAGCCACAGCCTCCGGGAGCGGTGCAAAGAAGAGCTCAGAGGCCAACTTCTGCGCCGTCTTGTCGTGGTACATCCACCACATCGTGCGGACGAGCGGAGCCTGCTTGTCGCAGCTCGCGGTGTCCTTATGGATCAGCAGGTACGTGAAGCTGGCAATCGGGTAGGCGTCAGCGCCGTCGGCGTTGACGATCGACCCGCGGTAGTCCGGGGGCAGGGTCGACCCGACGGCGGCCGCCGCGGTCGCGGCGATCGACGCGGTGACGAACTTGCCGGACTTGTTCTTCACGTCCGCGAACGAAATCTTGTTGGTCATCGAGTACTGCAGCTCGATGTAGCCGATTGAGTTCACGGTCTGCTTCACGACGTTGGCAACACCCTCGTTGCCCTTGCCGCCCTGGCCGACTGGCCAGTTCGGGTTCTTGCTCGTGCCGACCTTGGTCTTCCAGTCCGTGCTGACGTTGGTCAGGTAATCGGTGAAGACGAAGGTGGTGCCGGAGCCGTCCGAGCGGTACGCGACTTGGATGTCAGCGTCCGGAAGCTTCACGCCGCTGTTCAGGGCGGCGATCTTCGGGTCGTTCCACTTCTTGATGTTGCCGAGGTAGATAGCCGAGATCGTATCGGCGTCGAGCTGCAGCTTGGTCACGCCCGGCAGGTTGTAGGCCATGACGACCGAGCCGATGACGGTCGGCACGTGCACGGCGTCGGGAGCCTTCGCCAGCTCCTCGTTCGACATCGGAGCGTCCGACGCGCCGAATTCGACGGTCTTCTCGGTGAACTGCTGGATGCCACCACCGGAGCCGATCGACTGGTAGTTGATCTGTACGCCCTTGGCGACGCTCTTGTTGTACTCGTCGAACCAGGCCTGGTAGATAGCGGCAGGGAACGTCGCGCCTGCGCCGGTGATCGACGCCTTGTCGTCCTTGCCGATGTTGGCCGCAATGCCGGCTGCCGCTGTGGCCGCGGTCGTCGTGCCGCCTGAAGCCGCCGGGGTTGAGGTGGCGGAGCTACCGCCGCCGGTGCTGCCGCACGCGATGGACAGGCCGATGAGGCCGGCCGCGAGCGTCGTCAGCGCGCTGCCCTTCCAATTGATTCGCAAGTAAACCCTCCGTGACAGTCCTTCTTGACGACCGCATTGTCCGTGGCGTGCGTGAACACTCGATTAACGTCGGGTAAGTCTTGGATTCGCGGCCACAACGTACGAAGAAGCCCCGGTTTCCCGGGGCTTTTCGTTAGCAGCAGCTACCGTCGCAGCAGTCACGCTTCACGACAGCAATCTTGATCGTCGGTGGCACAGGTGCTCCCTTCGCAATTGAGTCCCAGTTCGGTTCCACCATCTCGTAGCGCCAGTTCGAGCGTCGTCAGGCGGGCGTCGAGGTGATCAAGCTCGGCATGGGCTCTGGCGATCTCGTCACGGCGAGCCACGACCTGGGGCAGAAGATTGATGGCCATCTCATCGCAGTGGCCGCTGCTGCACTGGTCGGCGAGCCGGCCAGCCTCGTGGATATCAAGTCCAAGAGTCTTGAGAGTGACCAGCACGCGGACCCGGCAGAGGTCCTGCTCGTTGTAGTCGCGGTAGCCGGAATCCCGTCGCTCCGGGGCCGGTAAGATGCCTTCGGCTTCGTAAAAGCGAATCGCACTCGGAGCGATCCCGACACGCCTGGCAAGCTCCGATACCTTCATGACTGTAGGGTAGACATTCGAGTTACTTGAATGTCAACGGCATCTACCTACCGTTAACAATTGCTCGATAGGTTGGATCGAGGATGGGAGTGGGGCATGACGTTCTCGGTCGAATCTGCCGACCAGCAGAGCCTCGACGACCCACTGCTGTATGCGAACCGCGAGCTGAGTTGG
>JBAXNX010000077.1:0-6757 GCA_037133575.1 Chloroflexota bacterium | reverse complement strand
GCGGAGGCCTGACCTGTGACTACCGAGAACGCCCTCGAAGAGGGGAGCGCGCTGACGCTCGACTTCACCAAGCTCGAGCAGGTCGCGACCGTGGGCGGCGTGCTGCCGTGCGCGGTGCAGAACGTCGACACCAACGAGGTCATCCTCGTTGCCTACGTGAACGAGCTCGCCCTCCGCACGTCCGTTGAGGAACGCATCGCCGTCTTCTGGAGCACCTCGCGCAATGAGCTGTGGCGCAAGGGTGCGACCTCAGGCGAGACGTTCGAGCTGCTCGAGGTGCTCGTGAACTGCGAGCAGAACTCGCTCGTCTACCGCGTGCGCCCGGAGCGTGGCGGCATCTGCCACACCAAGAACGAGGATGGCGCGCCGCGCAACTGCTACTACCGCTCGCTCGACTTCAGCACATGGGAACTGCGCAACCTTGACCCGTAACCGCGAGCGGTACCGCGTCTCGCACGTCTTCCTCGATGTCGACGGCACGCTCCTCGATATCAACGGTGCCGTCGCCGCCGCCCTCAGCGCCGCCGCCGTGCGAGCCTCCGAGTTTGCCGGCGAGGAGATCACCCCTCGCGCACTCGAGCAGACCCGACGCGCCGTCATGGCCGAGCCCGCCTTCCGTGTCGAGTCGCCTGCCGTGCAGTTCCGCGAGGCCGTCACGCGCGTGCTCAGCCCGCACGGCGTGTCGCTCGAGGAGTGCGTCAACGCGGTGACAGACCTCACCGATCGCACGTACGAGGACACGCTGTGCGCGTATCCCGATGTGCACGAGGCGCTGCAAGCGCTTGTGGACATGGGCCTGACGTTGATCGCTGCGTCGAACGCGAATGCCGACTTCGATCAGGTAGGCCTCAGCCGTTACCTCTCCGACACGCACCTCGGTCCGCTGATTGGCGTGTCGAAGCCGCAGCCGCGCTTCTTCGAACTCGCGCTCGAGCGCTTCTCTGTGGCGCCGTCGGACGCGCTGATGGTCGGTGATCGCCTCGACAACGATGTGAGGCCGGCACAGGCAGTCGGCATGCACGGGGTGCTCCTCGATCGCACGAGCGCCGTGCACGACGAGGACATTCACCGCATCGCGGCGCTGAACGAGCTCCCCGGCCTGATCGAGCGCGCTTAGCTCGTCGCGGTCCAGCGCTCGGACTCGCGGTCACGACGATTGGTCCAGTACTCGGTCGCACGTGCATACGCCTGCGCCGCCCGGTCGAACGAGGTGAACACCGGGAACCCACGCGCGAGCAGCCCGTTGCGTGCCGCCTCGTAGGTCTTCGCGTTGTTGCGTGGGTCGCACGTGAACATGACTGGCTTCTGGTACTGCTGCACGAACGCATCGAGGCGCCCGAGGATGCGCTCGAACGCTTCGTCGTTCGCCACGTGGTGAATCGACCCTGTGCCGAAGTCGTAGAGCACGCCATCGACGCTCGGATCCGTGCCGAGGATGTCGAGGATGCGCGGCAGGTTGTCGGCGGACCCGGCATTCCCGATCGTGAAACCGACATCGAACGGATTCGCGAACGTTCCGCCGATGATGTTGAAGAACTCACCGAGCTTCGCGTTCGAGTCATCCGAGAGCACCGCGGCGTCGAGGCCTGCGCGCCCGGCAGCGTCGCCGATCGCGACCGAGTTACCGCCGCTCCCCGCGATCAGCGCCATGCGGTGCCCGAATCCCGCGGGGGCATGTACTAGCGCTTGCAGTGTGTCGATCAGCTCGTCGCGTGTGACCACAGGTACCGCGCCTGCCTGGCGCACCATCGCCTCCCAGACGCGGTGCGGCGTGCCCATCGCGCCGGTGTGCGAGTCCGTCGCGCGTGCGCCGGGCTCGGTCGATCCGCCCTTGAAGATCACCACTGGCTTCCGGCGCGTTGCCTCGCGCAGCACGCGGAAGAAGCGCTGCCCCTCTTGCACACCTTCGAGGTAGAGCCCGATGTACTCGGTGTCCGGATCGCCGGCGAGGTAGTCGAGGTAGTCGGCTTCGTTCACCACGCATGCGTTGCCGCTCGAGATCGCGCGTCCGATCTTCAAACCGGCCTTTTGCGACTCGGAGGTCAGCGCCATCGCCATTGACCCGCTCTGGGAGATGAACGAGACGTTTCCGCGGTCGCCGTACTCTATCTCCGCGCTGAATCGCACGCCCAGCTGCCGGTTGTATACACCCATGCAGTTCGGCCCGACGATCGCCATGCCGGCGGAGGTCGCGATCTCGACGATCTGCTGTTGCAGCTCGATGCCGGTCGCTTCTTTCGTCTCGGCGAAGCCGGCGGTGAACATCGCGACGCCGCCGACGTTGAGGGCGGCCGCGTCGGCGATGATCCGTGGCGTGACCTGCCGAGGCACCACGCAGATCACCAGGTCGATCGGCCCCGGCACGTCAGCGAGGCGCGCGAAGTTGGTGAACCCGCGCTCGACGATGCCGGACACTTCCTTCGCGTCGACCTGCACGGAGTAGAGGTTCCCGGTGAATCCCTTCTGGTTGTTGAGCCAGTTGTAGTTCGGGCCTTTGTCCCCGACGACCACGACGGTGCGCGGGTTGAGCGTGCGCTCCAGGCGGGCAGAGTCGATCGACATGGCAGCCCCCGTGCGAGCCAGTGCGCTGCTCCGCATGTGGAGCGCGGTCGGTCTCGTCGGGCGCATGTTAACGGCACGATAACAATCGCGCATTCCGGTGGCGTGAGGGTGAGACTAGGCGGCGCCGGCGCGCTTGTCCTCTTCGACTGCGCGTTGCAGCGAGGCGATCGCGACCTGGATCTGCTCGTCGTCTGGGACACGTGTCGTGAGCTTCTGCAGCGCGATGTTGCCGGCGAACAGCCAACTCACGATCGGCTTGTCGTAGTGGAAGCCGGCGAACCGAATCGCCTCGTATGAGATCGCCGCGATCAACGGCACCAGCACGATGCGCGAGGTGATGCGCCACCACAGCGGTGGCGTGCCCAGCAGGGCGAAGACGAACACCGCGACCACGCCGACCGTCAGCAGGAACGACGTCCCACAGCGCGGGTGCTCTTTGGGGAAGCGCCGGATCGCCTGTACGGTGAGCTCACGGTCCTGCTCGTACGCATGGATCGTCATGTGCTCGGCGCCGTGATACTGGAATACGCGCTGAATATCCTCGGCGCGTCCGATCAGCCATACGTAGCCGATCAGCAGGCCGAGCCGCATCAGGCCCTCGATTATCACCACCGCCCAGTTCGGCATGAACTGCGCGAGCCATGTCGTCGCGAGCACCGGGAGCAGGAAGAACAGCACGAGCCCGATCACCATCGAGAACACGATCCCGACCCACGCACCGACTCCCATCGCGCGCGCATTCCCGGACTCGTCAACTTCGTCCGCCGCGATCGCCGCCGACCACGACAGCGCCTGCATCCCGAGAGCGAGTGTCTCCCAGAGCACGATCATGCCGCGCAGCAACGGGATGCGCCGCACCGCGCCGGTGTAGATGCCGCCGAGCTTCCGCGATGTGTATGCGATCGAGCCGTCGGGCCGGCGCACGGCGACCGCCATGGCGCGTGCGCCGCGGATCATCACGCCCTCGACGACTGCCTGTCCGCCATACGTCGGTGCTGCCATGCGGTCAGCCTACGGCAGCCCGTCAGTGTGGGCGATGCATGTACTCCGATGAGGCACGTGCTCGTTGTGCCAATCGCACATTCGAGGACGGACACGTGCCTGTCAGTGTGACGCGGCAGCCAGCCAGCAACGGGGGGCAAACAGAAAGGCGGCCCGGAGGCCGCCCTTCATATGTATCGAGACGAACGAGGTGTTAGGCCTCGGCCTCAGCAGTCTGCGAGTCAGCCTTGGCGTAGCGGCGGCGGAAGCGCTCGACGCGGCCTGCGGTGTCGACGATGCGCTGCTCACCTGTGAAGTACGGGTGGCAGGCGGAGCAGACATCGACTTTCATCTCAGCCTTCGTGGAGCGCGTGTTCCACACGTGCCCGCAGGAGCAGGTAACGACAGACTCAACGTACGTGGGGTGGATATCAGCCTTCATGCAGTCGTACTCCGGACCTCGCTAGGGAAGAGGCAGTGCCTCGACCCGACGAGAAGGTGAGCGGGAGGCTAGGCCTCGGCCCCAAGGGGGATGATGGTGACTTGCTTGCGGCGGCCCTTGGCGAACGGCAGGAACTTCACCGAGCCCTCGACGCGCGCCCACAGCGTGTAGTCGTTGCCCAGGCCCACGTTCTCACCCGGGTGGAAGCGCGTGCCGCGCTGCCGCACCAGGATCGAGCCGGCCGTCACGATCTCGCCATCGAACTTCTTCACGCCAAGGCGCTGGGAGTTCGAGTCTCGACCGTTCTTGCTGGAGCCACCGGACTTTTTGTGAGCCATGGTTGAACCCCTTAGCCGCCAGTGATCGAGGTGATCTGCAGACGGGTCTGGTGGTGCCGGTGACCGATGGTCTGACGGCGCCGAGTCTTGTTCTTGTACTTGAAGGAGATCACCTTGCGAGCGCGCTCGGCGCCGGACACGGTTGCGGTGACCGAGGCACCTGCCACGGTCGGCGCGCCAACGGTGACGGCCCCATCACGCTCGACGAGCAAGACTTCGAGGTCCACGGCAGAGCCGACCTCAGCGTCCAGGCGCTCCACGAGGATGGCTTCCCCCTCGTGCACGCGATACTGCTTTCCGCCCGTGCGGATGATGGCGTACATAGCGAGCCTCTCGAAATGCGGTCGTGAAAGTGTAGACGGGGCCGTTCGGGTGGTCAACGCGGCCCAGACCCCTCACCATGTGCCGAGGCGGACCACGAAGGGGCACGAACGCTGGACGATCTGCTGCATGTACTCCGGGCCCCGTACGACCTCGTGAACTGGGTGACTGACCAGGTCTTCCTGGTCCTGAATAGCCTCTTTCTCAGCTATGGCGTCCCCATCGTCTTCCTCGCGGCGCTGTCGGAGGCCACGGTTGGCCTCGGGCTGATTGTGCCAGGGATCATCATGATCTTCCTGGCCGGCGCCTATGCCCACGAGCAGCAGTCCGGCCTCGCGATGCTGTTCTTCGTAGCCAGCCTGGGCACGGTGCTGGGCGACACGCTGTCGTACGGCCTTGGGAGATGGGGCGGGAAGCGGCTGCGGGGCACCCGCCTCGGGCCGGCGCTGCGCATGGGTGAGGCGCTGGTCAGCGGGCACGCTCGGTGGCTGATTCCCTTCTATCACCTCAACTCGGTCAGTCGGACGCTCGGGCCGTTCGGTGCTGGGGCGCTGCAGATGCCGTTGCGGCTCTGGATCCCGCTCGACTACCTCGGAGCGATCATCGCGAACGTGGTCTACATGGGGGCGGGCGTCATCTTTGGGCGGGCGCTCCTCAACCCCAACGGCACCCTCAACGAGCATCCGGCACTGCGAGTCGGCTTCATTGTCGCCGGCGTGGTCTGGGTCGTGCTCGTGCGGCGCGAGTACCTGAAGACCAAGGCTGCCCAGTCCGAGGAGCCCCAGACCGTGGCCGACGAGGTCATCACTTAGCACAAATGTTTCACGTGAAACATTCGATTCGGTTCAGGCTGCTGAACACAAAGAAGGAGGGGCCAAACGGCCCCTCCTTCGCTTATCCAATGGTTCGAGGACTATTCGCCAGCGGGCGGGGCTGCGCTGGGGGACTGGCCCCAGGCCAGACCGGGGCGACCCTGGGGGCGCTCGTCCTCAGCGTCGCCACCGCTGGAGGCGGCGGGCGGTGCCGGGGGCGTAGCCACCGGAGCGGGCTCGTCGTCCGGCATGATGCGGTTCTCGGCTGGGCCGAGGATGCGCATCAGCGTGTCGCCCTCGAGGGTCTCGACCTCGATCAGCGCGGCTGCGAGTTCTTCGAGCTTGTCCCTGTGCGCGCCCATCACCTCGCGGCAGCGCAAGTGCGCCGCGTCGATGATGCGACGCACTTCCTCGTCGATCTCCTCGGCGGTGCGTTCCGAGTAGTCACGCTGCTCGGTGATGTCGCGCCCAAGGAAGACCATCGACTCACGGCGACCGAAGGTCCGAGGACCAAGTCGCTCGCTCATGCCCCACTGCGTGACCATCTCACGAGCGATGTGGGTGACCTTGCCGATGTCGTCGTGCGCACCGGTAGTCGGCTCGCCGAAGATCAGCTCCTCAGCGACGTGGCCGCCGAGGGCCTGCGCCATCATCGCCTCGTAATAGGAGCGGTCCTGGAGACGACGGTCGTCGGTCGGCAGGGAGCGGGTGAAGCCGCCGGCCATACCTCGGGCGACGATCGTGACCTTGAAGACCGGGTCGGCCTTCGGGAGGAAGTGGCCCACGACGGCGTGGCCCGACTCGTGGAAGGCGATGATCTTCTTCTCGATCGGGGTGATAACCCGCGACTTGCGCTCCGGGCCGGCGATCACGCGATCAACGGCCTCGTTCATCTCGGACATGCTGATGCGCTTCTTGTTGCGCCGGGCAGCGAGGATCGCAGCCTCGTTGACGAGGTTCGCGAGGTCGGCGCCGGAGAAGCCAGGCGTCTGCTTCGCGATGATCTCGAGCTTCACTTCCGGCTCGAACGGCTTGCCCTTGGAGTGGACGTCGAGCACGGCTCGGCGGCCCTTCACGTCGGGCAGGTCGAGCGTGACCTGGCGGTCGAAGCGGCCCGGGCGCAGCAGCGCCGGGTCGAGGATGTCGGGGCGGTTGGTCGCGGCGATGACGATGACGTTCGAGTTGGTGTCGAAGCCGTCCATCTCCACGAGGATCTGGTTCAGGGTCTGCTCGCGCTCATCGTGCGAGCCACCGAGGCCGGCGCCGCGCTGGCGGCCGACCGCGTCGATCTCGTCGACGAA
>JBAXNX010000076.1:0-6783 GCA_037133575.1 Chloroflexota bacterium | reverse complement strand
ATGATGGCGTCACCCGGCAGTGGCGAGCAGCAGCGCGCGATCACGACGTGGAGTCCGGCCTCGCCGAGCACCCGCACACCGGGCTTGCCGACGTTTGGCCTGCGAATGACGCTCTCGGGCGCCGCAGGCGCGGGCGGAGCGTGCTCGGCCAGTCGCTGGGCGAGTAGTTGCAGCGACACATCGCCATAGCCGATCGCCGCGAGCATGTCCTCGAGGTTGTCGTAGCCCACCTGCTGCGCGAGCCCAGACGGCACGTCGGCTAGTCCAAGGCGCTTCCGCTCGCGCTCCAGCAGGTCACGGCCGCGGGCGATGTTCTCGCCGCGCTCGGAGCGCCGGAACCACTGCCGCACCTTTTGCTGTGAGTGACTCGACCCGAGGTACCCAAGGCCCGTCAGCAGCCAGTCACGCGACGGGCCCTTGTCCGCGCGCCCGCGCATGATCTCGACGACGTCACCGTTCTTGAGCTTCGTCGTCAGCGGGACGAGGCGACCGTTCACCCGAGCGCCCACGCAGTGGTGGCCCAGGTCGGTGTGGACTCGATACGCGAAGTCGATCGGCGTGCAACCGGTCGGCAGCACGCGCACATCGCCTTGAGGCGTGTACACGAACACCTGGTCGCGGAAGATGTCGGTCTTCACGGACTCCAGGAAGTCCTCGGTGCCCGAGGCCTCCTGCTGCCACTCGATCAGGTGGCGCAGCCAGGCCATGCGCTCCTCGTACTGGTGGTCGCGCTTGCCGGGCTCGGTCTTGTACTGCCAGTGCGCGGCGACGCCGTACTCGGCGACCTCGTGCATCTCCTGCGTGCGGATCTGCACCTCGAACGGTCGTGCATCGGTGCCGAGCACGTTCGTGTGCAGCGACTGGTACATCGACTCCTTGGGGTTGGCGATGTAGTCGTCGAAGCCACCGGGCAGCGGGTGCCAGATCTGGTGCACGATGCCAAGTGCGCCGTAGCACTCCGGGATGGTGTTTACGAGGATGCGCACGGCGAGCAGGTCGTGGATCTGGTCGAACGTCTTCCCGTCCTCGGCGTAGCGCTGCATCTTTTCTTTGATCGACCAGAGGTGCTTCACGCGCCCACTCACCTCGGCGTCGACGTGCGCTTCGTCGAGTGCGGCGCGCAGCTCGTCCTCGACGCGCACAACGAAGGCTTCGCGCTCCGTGCGGCGCGCGTTCACCATCTCAGTGACGCGGCGGTACTCGTCGGGCTCGAGGTAGTGGAACGCGTGGTCCTCGAGCTCCCACTTCATCTGGTAGATGCCGAGGCGAGCTGCGAGCGGCGCGTAGATGTCCATCGTCTCGCGCGCGATCGCGATCTGGCGGTCGGCGCCGAGCCATTCGAGCGTGCGCATGTTGTGGAGGCGGTCAGCGATCTTGATGATCACGACCCGCACGTCCTCGGCCATGGCGACGAACATCTTGCGGAGGGTCTCGGCATCGACGTTCGAGGCGCGCCCCGAAGTCGTCGGAATCTGGTCGATCTTGGTCGCGCCTTCGACGAGCTTCGCTACGTCAGGCGAGAACTTGCGAGCGATCTCCTCAGGCTTGATGCCGCAATCCTCGACGACGTCGTGGAGCAGCGCGGCGCGCACCGTGGCGACGTCCATGTGGAGTTCGGCGACGAGGTGGGCGACGGCGATAGGGTGGACGATGTACGGCTCGCCCGAGGCGCGGAGCTGGCCATCGTGGCACGCGTAGGCGAACTCGTAGACCTCGCGGATGCCGGCCACCCGATCAGCCGGGAGGTACGAGTCGAGCGTCGCGAAGAGCTCCTCGACGCCTGTGGGAGCCTGCTCGGAGACAACCATCTTCCGTTCACGGTAGCACGCCTGTTGAGCGCCTGCAGGCCGCCCAGCGCAGTCACGGGCCGCCGAGGAGCGACACTCGCACGGCACTCTCGGCACGCCTAGACTCGTGTGATGCCCGACCTACGAGCTCCTCGAGGCATGCACGACCTGCTCCCGGAGGATGAGGCGCTGTGGCGCTTCGTCCGGGACACCGCGGAGCGCGTCGCACGCCTCTTCGACTACCGCCTGATCTCGACTCCAATCGTCGAGGACAGCCGTGTGTTCCTCCGCACTGTGGGCGACGAGAGCGACATCGTCTCCAAGGAGATGTACCTGTTCGACGACCGTGGCGGCGACCACCTCGCGCTGCGGCCCGAGGGCACGGCAGCCGTCGCCCGCGCATACCTCGAGCACGGCATGGCGAGCCGTCCCCAGCCGGTGCGGCTCTGCTACTTCGGGCCGATGTTCCGCTACGACCGTCCGCAGGCGGGCCGCTACCGCCAGCTGTGGCAGTTCGGGGTCGAGTGCATCGGTGACGCCTCATCCTCCGCGGACGTCGAGGTGATCGAGTTGCAGCGCACGCTCTACGAAGAGCTCGGCCTCGGCGACCTCAAGCTACGCATCAATTCCATCGGTACTGCCGAGACCAGGCATCGTTATGTCGAGGCGCTACGTGCTCACTTCGAGCCACACGTCGCGACGTTTTCCCGCGACTCGCAGCGGCGGTTCGAGACCAATGTGCTGCGCATCCTCGATTCCAAGGAAGATGCAGAGCACCCTGCCCTGCTCTCGGCGCCGAGCATCCTCGACTACCTCGATGAGGGCGACGAGGCCCATTTCACCGAGGTCCGCGCACTGCTTAATGCCCTGAACGTGCGCTACGAGGTAGACCCGCGCATCGTGCGCGGCCTCGACTATTACGCCCGTACCGTCTGGGAGTTCGAGCCGGCGGGTGCTGGCGGGCAGTCCACGGTCGGCGCCGGAGGCCGCTACGACGGCCTCATCGAGCTGCTCGGCGGACCGCACACGCCGGGGGTGGGCTTCGCGACCGGCATCGAACGCATTATGCTGAACCTGCGTGAGCGCGCTGCCTCCGTCGAGGAGCCACGGGTCGACCTCTACGTCGCACCGCTGGGGGAAGCAGTCAACGGCTCTGCCATGCATGCCGCCCGACGCGCCCGTGCTGCCGGCTTTGCCGTGCGCGCTGGCTTTCCCGGTCGAGGGATGCGCGCACACTTCCGAGCTGCCGAGAGCGCCAATGCTCGCTTCATTGCGATCGTCGGCGAGGCCGAGGCCGCCCGGGACATCGTCCAGCTCAAGCCACTCGGCGCGGAAGCCGACCAGCGAGAGGTCTCGTTCGACGACCTCGCCGAAGCGCTTCGGTAGGAGTTACTCATGAACACCGCATGGCACGCAGCAAACCCTGTACCGAGGACGCCACGGGCGACCTTGCGCATCGCGTGGCATGTCGCGCACGTAGAAGCGTGCGGCTGCCGGCCGGTCCCCGCAGCACTGGCGGAGGCCGTCGAGGCAGCGATCAAAAGCCGCTAACTCCGTCCCTGCTATCCTGAGCACATGTTCGAACGACTTCGCGAGATTCTGGCCCGCTTCGAGGAGATCACGCGTCTCCTCTCGGATCCGAACGTCGCCTCTGACCTCAAGCAGCTCCAGGACCTCGGCCGCGAGCGCTCGTCGCTCGAAGACATGGTCGCCGTCTACCGGCGCTATCTCGAGGTCGACGCGGCGCTCACGGACGCGCGCGCGATGGCACGCGAGAGCGACGAGGAGATGCGGGAGCTCGGCCGCGAGGAGGAGTCACGCCTCGACGGTGAGCGAATCGCACTCGAAGAGCAGTTGAAGCTCGCGCTGCTGCCGCGGGATCCCGCGGACGAACGGGACGTGATCGTCGAGATCCGAGCCGGCACCGGCGGCGAAGAAGCCGCCCTGTTCGCGGGCGACCTGTTCAAGATGTACCAGCGCTACGCCGAACGGCAGCACTGGCAGACGGAGATCATCGACACGGCCGAAGTCGGTAACGGTGGCTACCGCGAAATCGTGTTCGAAGTCCACGGCAAGGGTGCGTACTCGCGCCTGAAGTTCGAGTCAGGCGTGCACCGCGTGCAGCGTGTCCCCGAGACCGAAGCGCAGGGCCGCATCCACACCTCTACCGCCACGGTCGCCGTCCTTCCCGAGGTCGACGAAGTGGATGTCGACATCAACTGGAACGACGTGCGCATCGACATCTTCCACTCGGGTGGTGCTGGCGGTCAGAACGTGAACAAGGTCGCGACGGCGGTGCGCATGACGCACATGCCGACCGGCATCGTCGTGCAGTGCCAGGACGAGCGCTCACAGGGTAAGAACCGTGCCAAGGCTGAGGCGGTGCTGCGCGCGCGCATCTACGAGCTCGAACGTGCGCGGGCTGCGGCTGAGGTGGCGGGCAACCGCAAGGCGCAGGTCGGCACGGGTGAGCGCTCGGAGAAGATTCGCACGTACAACTTCCCGCAGGACCGCGTCACCGACCACCGCGTGAACCTCACGCTGCACTCGATGCCGCGCATCCTCGACGGTGAGATCGACAACCTCATCGACGCCGTCGCTGTGGCCGAGCAGACCGAGGCGCTCGCCGGCGTTAGCTGAGGCTCGTTGGGACTCGGCGCTACATGCGCCGGATCGAACCCCACGCAGCGGTGAACACGACGAACGTCACCAGCGCGACCACCATGAACGAGCCCATGCCGATCTCGGGCCCGTACCACTGAATCAATAGCCCCATAGGCAGCGCTCCGAGCGGCTGCAGGCCAGCCGTCATCTGCCACACCGCCATGATCCGCCCGCGCACCTCGTTTGGTGACGCGATCTGCAGCAGCGTGTTGTTCAGCGCAAATGCGACCGAGGAGAACACGCCGCCGATGCCCAGTGCGGCGAGCGACAGCGCGTAGTTGTGCGAGAACGAGAATACGAGCACGCCAACGATGTAGACCAGGAAGCAGCCGAGCATCAGCAAGCCCTTGTTCTTCGGATTCCCGAGGAACGCCAGCACGCCAAGTCCGAGCACTGCTCCCCACCCAGCCATCGAGGCTAGCCAGCCGTAGCCGCTGGCCCCCTCGTGCAGCACGTCACGCGAGACCAGCGCGATGAACGGCAGATACGGCACGACCAGCAACGTCGGGATCGTGTGCACGATCATCAGCCCGAGCACCCGCTTGTCGCGCCAGGTGGCGGTGAACCCCTCGACGATCTGCGTCATCGCGTTGCCGTTGTTACGGAGTGGGCGCTGACGGGTCTTGTTGCTGATGAACATCGTCAGCACAACGGCGAGCACCTGCGTCGCAGCGAGTGTTGCGAACGGGGCACCGTTGCCCCAGGCCGCGATCATCACGCCGGTCAGCGGTGGCGCGGCGATGCGGGCCACGTTCTGTACGATCGAATTCATTGCGATCGCGTTGGCTAACGTCTCGTCCGTCGAGATGTCGAAGATGAACGCCTGCCGTGCCGGCTGCGTGAGCGACTGGATCACACCACCAGCGAACGCGAGCACATAGACGTGCCACAGCTGGATCGCGCCGCTCAGGATCAACAGCGCAAGCAACGCGGCCTGCACCACGCTTGAAGCGGTCGTCCAGATGATCACCTGCCGCCGCGGGAAGCGGTCGGCGAGATAGCCGCCCAGTGGTGCGGTCAGCGTCCCGACACCGGCACGGAACGCCGAGATCGTCCCGAGCTGCACCGCTGACCCGGTCAGGTCGTACGCGAGCCACGCCATCCCGATCTGCTGCGCCCACTGCCCGAACCCGAGTGCGAGCGTCGAAAGGCCGAGGTAGCGGAAGTCGGCATCCTCGAACGAGACAAAGGCGGCAGGCAGCCGGAAACGGCTCGGCGGCGGTGCAGGGGCGGCGGTAGCGACGTCGGCCGACGCGCCTGTCGAGGGATCGGGACTCGTCATCGGGTGCCACCATTCGGTGCTCGCCGTGCGTGGCGCAGTCATACCACAAGCGTGCTTGGACCCGCTCGTCAGGGTTCGAGTGACGCCGGCGACCTCGCACCCAACAATGAGCGCGTGACGATCCTTCGAGCACACCTCCAGGCCGCCGCCCGCGCCCTGATCGCAGCGGGCTGCGACGACACGCTCGATGAGGCACGCCTCGAGGTCGAGGTGCTGTACGCCGAGGCGTCTGGCCTGACTCGTGCCGCTGTGTTGGCGCGCGGCAGCGACGAGCCTGATCCGGTCGCACTCGAGACATTCGAGGCGACTCTCGTGCGCCGGCTCGCACACGAGCCGCTCGCGTACATCCTCGGGCGCCGCGAGTTCTACGGCATGACGTTCGCGGTGCGACGAGGCGTGCTCATCCCCCGCCCCGACACAGAAACCCTTGTCGAGGCGGCGCTGGCCGCGGTTCGCGCGCATCCCGCCTCGCGCCGACTCGTCCGCGTCGCGGACGTCGGCACTGGTTCCGGCGCTATCGCGCTGACGCTCGCACGCCACGCGCCGACCGCGAAGGTATGGGCCACCGACCAGTCCACCGAGGCCCTCGCGATCGCTGGCGCGAATCGCCGCACGTTTCACCTCGAATCGCAGGTCGTGCTGCTGGCCGGTGACCTGCTCGAGCCACTGCTCGATCCGCTGCACGTCGTCGTCGCCAACCTGCCCTACATCCCCACTGCCGAGGTCGACACGCTGGCGCCCGAGGTGCGCGACTGGGAGCCACGAGGTGCCCTCGATGGCGGCGAGGACGGCTTGGCGCCATTCCGCGCCCTGGCGGCCCAGCTGCCGGAGCACCTGGCCGACGGCCCGCATGCGGTGCTGCTCGAGGTCGGCGCCGGCCAGGCATCCGAGGTCGCCTCGATCGTCACGGCGGCAATCGGCGGTTCGGCCTCGCTGCACCGCGACCTCGCCGGCATCCAGCGTGTAGTCGAGGTCCGCGTCGGCTACTGAGTCCGATCGTGGCGGCCACTCGTATCACTCACGTACCGCCACGATCGGACTCAGTAGCCG
>JBAXNX010000075.1:0-6790 GCA_037133575.1 Chloroflexota bacterium | reverse complement strand
GGACGCTCAGCCTCCGGCACCATCTCGAGCATGCGGTCGAGCAAGTCACCGATGCCCATCCCGTGGTACGCCGAGATCAACATCGGGTCGCCAAGACCGAGCGCGTAGAGGTCAGCCTCGTTCGTGCGCGCACCCCGGCGGTCAGACTTGTTTGCGACGAGGAGCACCGGTCGCTTCGACCGGCGCAGCAGGTCGACGATCGCCTCGTCCGCAGCGGTCACGCCTTCAGCGGCATCCACGACGAAGACCGTGAGGTCAGCCTCGTCGATCGCAGAGAGGACCTGCGTGCGGATCAGCGGTGAGAATGGGTCGGCTTCGGCCCCCTCGACACCGCCAGTGTCGACGAGCCGCACGTAGCGCCCACGCCACTCCACGAAACCGTAGTTGCGGTCACGGGTCGTCCCCGCGACTTCCTCGACGAGCGCGCGACGGGTGCGAGTCAGGCGGTTGAAGAGCGCGGACTTGCCCACGTTTGGGCGTCCAACGATGGCCACCAGGGGAGCGGAATCTTGTTCGGTGGTCATGGTCGCGTCAGCGTAACGGACACTGACGCCGGCTGCACTTCGCGCACGGTCACCCCCTCAGGCGCCACGACCACCACCCGGCCGTCAGTCGTCCCCGGAGCCATCGAGGACGCATCAATTGTGGCCCGCACCGTGTTGGGCGCGAGCGCGTTGAGCCTCGCCAGTGTCCCCTCGAGCGTTACCGAGATGCTGCCTGGCGATACCCGAGCCACAAGGCCGCTCCGCAACCCAATCACCTCGGGAGCGAGCGACACCAGGGTTGAACCAAGGATCGGCACGATCGTCACCTCGACGGTCGCTGAGGTGATGGTCGCCGCCATGCCCTCCGGCGTGGTCACCCGCACCGTGGAGCGCACGTCAGCCTGCTGCCCACTCACATCAACTCGAGGCAATTTCAGCGTATCGAGCCCCTGCAACAGGTCGATCGGCCCCTCGACGCGTGTCGAGGTCGGCGTGACCTTCACTCCTGAGATGCGGTAGCCCGGCGCCGGCTGGCCCCCCACGTCGGCCTCCAGCGGCAGCACGCGGCCCAGGATGTTCTGCCGCACCGCGACCGAGACCTTCGAGGTCGCGGGCCGAATGGCAACACCACGAATCTCGCCGCCGCCCTCAGCAGTCGCCGTTAGCGCTACGGTCTGATCGAGCGGGGTGGTCAGGCCAGTCACGTTCACGGTCGCCGACACTTCGCTCACGAGGGCAACCAGGGACTTCGGGCCGGACACGTCTGCGGTAGCCCGATCCGGTAACACCGTGGTCAGGTCATAGCCTCGCGGCAGCGTCCCCACGATCCGCGAGCTCACCTTCACGGGCTTCGTCACAAGCTCTTCGAGGGTCACCGGCACCGTCGACGGCACGACCTCGAGCACGCGCACCTGGGTCAGACCGACCACTTCGATGCGCACCGGTACCTGTGCGTCGCGTGGCCCGAGGCCGTTGAGGTCGACGAAGGCGTGGAAGTTATCCGTGGTCAGCCGGTCCCAGCGGTCCGCCGGCGCCGAGATGCGAATCTGAAGCGATGGCAGCGCATTCGCCACCGCGAGCTGGGGGCCGATGTTCGCGGCCGTGATCGGAATACCGAGCGGGACGAGGTCAGTACGCGTGGGGTTCTCGGCATCCGTCACCAGCACCCAGAGCGCGATGCCGATCAGCAACGAGACTGCCGCGAGCCCTGGCGTGCGCCGCACGTGATAGCGCGCTCGATTCAAGAGCCCGAGGACGATCCGCACACCTGCCGAGAGCTGCCCGCCGCCCACGCTACGTTCCCTCGATCGCGCGCAGGGCGTCGTCATCCACGTCAGGTTCGAGCGCGAATAACCGCTACAGCTGCCGCTCAAGGCGCTCCTCGGTCAGCCCGCTCAACATCCGTCCGCTCGAGGCAAGCCCAAGCTCGCCTCGCTCCTCGGACACCACGACTGCGACCGCGTCCGTCCGTTCGGTGATCCCGAGCGCAGCACGGTGTCGCATGCCGAACTCCGCGGGCAGCGCGACCTCCGAGAACGGCAGCGTGCATCCGGCGGCCACGACACGGTCAACTCGAATGATCACTGCGCCGTCGTGCAGTGGCGTGTTCGTTGCAAACACGCTTGCGAGCAGCTCAAGGGACAGCGCAGCGTCGAGCGGCACACCGGTGTCGATCACCTCTCGCAGACCGGTCTCGCGCTCGAAGATGATCAACGCGCCACGCCCCTGTCGTGCGAGCCGGCTCGCGGCGTGCACGACGGTCTCGATCGCACGCGCCTGCTCCTCGTGGTGCGTCTGCGCGCGGAACCCGGTGCGTCCGAGTCGTTCGAGCGCGCGTCGAATCTCCGGCTGGAATACCACCGCGAGCGCGATCACCAGACCAGTCACCGAGTTGCGCAACAGCCAGTTCACAACGCGCAGGTCGAGCACGCGGCTGAGCAGGAATGCCCCGCCCAGCACGACGATCACACCCCGGAGAACGGTCATCGCCGTCGTGCCGCGCATCAGCAGCAGCACCCAATAGATCGAGACCGAGACAATGAGGATGTCGATCACCGACGCGAACGTGAAGTTCGCGATGAGGTCACGCGCGGCGGCGGCGATATTCGGCACGACTGTTCCTCGGGAGCGTCGGCGCGGCGCGCCGAGGACGGACGATTACTGCGACCGCGACATCAACTGCAGCAGGATCGCCTGCTGCGCGTGCACACGGTTCTCGGCCTGGTCGAAGACAACCGAGTGGTCCGACTCGATCATGTCGTCTGCGATCTCCTCGCCACGGTGTGCCGGCAAGTCATGCATCACAAGGGCATCCGCGGGGGCCGAGGCCATCACGGTCACGTCCAGCTTGAATGGGGCGAACGCCTCGAGCCGGCTGGCAAGCAGGTGTTCCTCGCCCATCGAGGCCCACACGTCCGTGTAGACCGCAGCAGCGCCGCGTACCGCCTCGTGCGGGTCAGACAGCTGGCGCACCGAGCCGCCGCCCGGCAGCGTCGAGGCATGCGCGATCACGTCCTCGGGCAGCCCATAGCCTTCCGGCGACGCACAGGTGAAATGCATCCCCGCAAGCATCGAGGCGTACGCCAGCGAGATCGCAACGTTGTTCCCCTCGCCGAGGTAGGTCAGCCGTACGCCGTGCAGCGAGCCGAATCGCTCGCGCAGCGTCAGCAGGTCGGCCAGTGCCTGGCACGGATGCTCCCCGTCGCTGAGCGCGTTCACCACGGGCACTGAGGCCCACTCGGCCAGCTCTGTGAGCGTCGAGTGCGCAAATGTCCGCGAGGCAATGCCATCCACCATGCGCGACAGCACGCGCGCGACGTCCTTCACGGGCTCGCGGTCGCCCATCCGCACCTCATGGTCGTTGAGATAGAGCGCGCGGCCACCGAGGCGGCTCATCGCGACCTCGAACGACACGCGGGTACGCAGCGATGGCTTCTCGAACAGCAGCGCCAGATGGCGCCCCGCCAGCAGCGGCCCGCTCCCGTCGCGCTTGATCCCCAGCGCGATGTCGAGCGTCCGCTCCAGCTCTTCTGGCGTTAAATCGAGTACCGACGTGAAGTCGCGACCGTGCACACGCAGCTCCGTAACCTGCCTGAGGGATAATTAGTATAAACAATTCTTCCACAAGTGCCAGCCTCGAGTACGCCCGCGACCGTCTGCTACTGTCCCGCGAGGACAATCGCGGCAGGAGCGGTCAATGCCTGAAACGAGCGAGCGAACGCGCCCGCCCCGCTGGCTTCTCGATGCCGCCCTGGTCGTCCTCGCGCTGATCGCGTTGGTCGTCCTCACCACCCGCGACCGCTCGCCCGGCATCGAAGTCGAACATCTCGAGGCACCCGGCGGCCTCGATGAGCTCCGCGTCGACGTGGCTGGCGCCGTCGCTCACCCTGGCGTCGTCACCGTCGCGCTGGGCGCACGCATCGCCGATGCACTCGCACTTGCCGGCGGCCCGACGATCGAGGCCGACACCGCTCCGTTGAACCTCTCCCGCCGTCTCGTCGACGAAGACCACGTCATCGTCCCCCGCATCAGCGACCGTCGCTCAGCGCTACTCAACTTGAACATCGCGACCTCACCACAACTTGAGGCTCTTCCCGCCATCGGCAAGATCACGGCCGATGCGATCCTCGCGTCTCGCACACGCGACGGCCTGTTTATGTCCACAGACGATCTCGTCTCACGTGGCCTGCTTCCCGCCCGCAGCTACGAGCAGGTCCGCGACCTCGTGACGACGCGCTGATGCCGACACTCCCGCTCATCGCGCTCGCTTACGTGGTCGGCGCCGTCCTCGCCGCGACGCTCGGTGGTGCGTGGTGGCTCACAGCCACCCTCACAACGCTCGCGAGCGTCGCCCTCGCCCTCCACGTCACACCGAGGCCGTCCGCACTCGTCCTCGTCGCCGCGATCGCATTCGCCACGCTCGCCCACGTCCGCACCGACGTCACGCTGCACGCGCTACGGCCGCACCTCGCCGGCACGCACGAACTCACCGCCGTCGCCATCGAGGACACCACGCTCAGCGGCTCCGTCGCCCGCACCGAGCTCGAGCTGCGAACGCTCGACGGCGCACCAGCACACGGACGCATCCTCATGACCGTCCACGTCGGCTCCGCCACGGCACTGCCCGCCGCGCATGACCTCATTGCACTGAGCGGTGACCTCAAGCCGGCGGCGTCCGAGTCGTTCCGCAACGACGCCATCGTCTCGCCGCGCCGCTGGCGCGTCACCGGTCATGAGTCTCAACCACGGCTGTTCGAAACCCTCGCCCGAGTCCGCGCGTGGAGCCTCGCGAACATCGAGCGATCACTTCCTGAACCGCATGCCTCGCTCGCCGCTGGTGTCCTGCTCGGCGAGCAACGCACGATGCCGCCGAGCCTCACAAGCGCGCTGCGCACGACCGGCACGACACACCTCGTCGTCGTCTCCGGTCAGAACATCGCGATCGTCCTTGGCGCAACCGTCGCACTGCTCTCCGCGTGGATCTCGAGGCGGCGCGCTGCGCTACTCGCGCTCTGCGTAGTGCTGCCCTGCTACGTGATCCTGGTCGGTGGCAGCCCACCCGTGCTCCGAGCAGCCCTCATGTCGGTGGGCATCGTCATCGCCGCATTGCTCGGCCGTCGTACGCCCGCGTGGATCTTCCTCAGCTACGCCGCGGCCGGAATGCTTGCGTGGGATCCGAGTCTCGTTACGAGTGTTTCGTTCCAGCTCAGCGCTGCTGCCACCGCAGGCGTGTTGCTGCTCGCACCACCGCTCACTGAGCTCGCCGTCGCCCCGCTTCTCACGCGCACCTGGGGTCGAGGTCTCCTCGCGGGCCTCGTAGAAGCAGCCGTCATCGCGATCGCTGCGGCGATCGCCGTGCTCCCAGTCCAGGCCGCCGCATTCGGGAACGTCTCGATCGTGCAGGTGCCGGCAAATGCGCTCGTCGCGCTGAGTTACGAGGGCACGCTCGTCGTCGCCACCATCGCCGCGCTCACCGGATGGCTCGCCCCCATCGCCGCGGTCCTGCACATCGTGGCGACGCCGGTGCCCGCTGCGTTCATCGCAACGGTCGAGGCCTTTGCGCGCATCCCATCCGCAAGCCTGCCACTGCACCTCACGCCCGTCTTCGTCGTCGCCTGGTACACAGTCGTCGGGGCACTGCTCTGGTACGCGCAGCGGCGAGCGCGAGCCGCGCAAGGCACGCAAGTCCTGTCGGTGCGCGCGGCCCTGCCCGTCCGTACAATCGCACTCGCGATCGTCGCGGTCGTGCTGTGGCTGTTGGTGCTCACACCCGTAGACGATCTCGCGAGCGTCACGGTGCTCGATGTCGGCCAGGGGCTCGCCGTGCTCGTCCGCGACGGCGGTTCGAGCGTGCTCGTGGACGCCGGGCCGCCTGACGGTGCAGTACTCGCCGCCCTGGCACGCGCCGGCCAGCGCACACTGCTCGATGCACTGGTACTCACGCACAACGACACGGACCACACTGGCGGCACCACCGAGGTGCTGCGACGCATCGGCGCGCAGCATGTACTCGCCGCACCGCGTGTCTCCGCGAAGCTCGCCCCTGGCCTCGAGGCGATCGACATCGGCGACCGCATTACGCTCTCTCCGCGCGTGTCGATCGAGGTGCTCGCGCCCGCCGCGCACACGACGCCAGCAACACTCGACAGCGACAACAACCTCGGCCTCGTCCTCATGGTCGAGGTTGGCGGTCGCCGCATCCTGCTCCCCGCTGATATCGAGGCGCCAACGGAACAGTGGCTCACGGCGAACGGGACGCGGCTGCATGCAGACGTGATCGTCGTGCCGCACCACGGCTCGACCACGTCGTCGATGCCGGCCTTCCTACACGCGGTGGCGCCGAGCATCGCCGTCATCTCCGTCGGCGCACGCAACTCGTACGGACACCCCGCACCGGCGGTGCTCGAGCGCTACGCAAGCACGCCAGTACATCGCACCGATCAGGTCGGCGACGTTACGTTGCGCACCGACGGCCAGCATCTGTGGGTGCGCGACGCGCACGCCGCCACCGAGGGCGCTACGCCAAGGCCTCGTGCTACCGTGACCGCAACTCCAAAACGCTAGAGCTACATCCGAACAGAACGAGGTACACACATGCCCGCACGCGATCGCGCCGAGGGGCGCGCACCAAACGCGCTGCGTCCCGTCACGATCGAGCCCGGCGTGCTGCGTCACGCCGAAGGCTCGGCGCTCATCACCTGCGGCGACACCCGCGTGCTGTGCGCCGCCAGCGTCGAGCCGGGCGTGCCTGGCTTCCTCCGCGGCACCGGTTCAGGCTGGGTGACCGCCGAGTACGGCATGCTTCC
>JBAXNX010000074.1:0-6870 GCA_037133575.1 Chloroflexota bacterium | reverse complement strand
TGATGATCGTCGTGCTGATCCTCGCGCCACTCGTCGGGGCGAGGCGTCGCCGCTTTTAGCGCGGGAGTCGCCGGTACTAGCAGCGCTTGAGCGTGCCCGGCATGCCCAGCAGTTCATCGACACGCACGGCGCGCAGGCCTCGCGCGTGCAGTCCCTCGAGGATGGCCGGGAGGGCGTTGAGCAGCACGGAGCGGTCGATGCCGGGGTGGCCCTCGGTGCCGTCGTGCAGCAGCACGATCGCGCCGGGCTTCATCTTCGCCAGCACGTTCGCGGCCAGACGGGCCGGGTCAGTCTCGGACCAGTCTTTGACTTCGACATTCCAGAGCACGGTGGTCATCCCCGCTCGGCGCACGGCCGACTTCGTGAAGCCGGTCTCCACACCGTAGGGCGGGCGATAGAACGCGGGGCAGGAGTGCGCCACGGCAGCGAACTCGTGCTGCGCGCGGGAGAGCTCGTAGTACGGGACGTCGTTGGGGTTGGCGCGGGTGTGCGTGAGCGAGTGGTTCGCGAGCAGGTGGCCGCTCGCGATGAGGCGCTCGGCCAGCTCGGCATCGCCGCGCAGGCTCTTCCCGACCGCAAAGAAGGTGCCACTTGAGTCGTACCGTTCGAGGATCTCCGCGACGTTCTCGGTGTCCGCGCCGTTGAGGCCGTCGTCGAAGGTCAGCGCGACCATCGAGGAGTCCTCGGGGCCGTGCGTGATGCCCTGGTCGTCGCGGCCGGCGACGAACGGCATGACCAGCACCGCGACAGTCGCGACGCTGAGCAGCGAGCTCGACATCCATGCGCCGAGGCCAAACCTCATTACTTACGACTCGCAGTGGGCGCGCAGTCGAGGGGTGACGACGCGGTGATGGTGTACTCGCGCGTGCCCGCAGCGCCCTGATACGTCAGCAGCGCATTGCCCTCGGCGACGAGGTCTGTCAGGCGCTGCACTTCGTTCGAGGTACCTCGACGGATCCATTCGCCCTGCACGAGCACACGGTCAGCACCCTTCGTCGCGAGGAAGCAGCGATAGGTCGTGCTGTCGCTGAACGAGTGGCGCGCGACGCTTTCGTCGAAGTAGTCCTGCGCGAGATGCGCGCCAGCCTGCATGAGCTGCGTCATGCCGTCTTCCTGGTTGGACATGGTCAGCACGCGGTAGTGCACCTCGGGCACCACGAGGTGTGCGCCGATGTAGTCGGGGAAGCGCGGCAGCGAGCTCCAGTAGATGTTCTGGGGGTTCGAGCCCCACACGTTGCGCACGAGCAGCAGCGCACCAAGCACCAGCAACGGCACCTGCGCGCGCCGCATGAGCACGAGCGGCAGCGAGCGCTGCACCAGCCACGGCCACCACAGCATGCTCGTGCGCTGCGCGATGATGGTGGCCGGCGTGCGCCACGACCAGGCGCCGGCCACGGCCATTGACGGGGTCTGCAGGAACATCCACACCGCAGGCGCCGCGAGCAGGGTCGCGAGCGCGAGCAACGCGATACGGCGCGCCGGCAGCGATCGTGTCGACTCGGTGTGTGCGAGCAGGGTGAGGCCGAGCGCGGCGGCACCGAGCAGCGGGTGCGCGACCATCGCCAGCGTGGCGAGTGCGACTGCCGTGCGCGGTCGACCTCGATCGAACGCGGCAGCAGCGAGGCATGCGAAGGCAAAGGCCCAGATCGTCGGCAGCTGGAACTGCAGCACGCCGTTCCACAGCTGCCAGTTGAGCAGCAGCATGCCGGTCACGAGCGGCGTAGCAGTACGCGGCAGCCACAACCACAGCCCGAGGAAGAGCAATGCGACGCCGATGCCCATCGTGAGCGTGACCGCCCACTCGCCGAGCACGATCGAGAGCAGCGCCGTCGGCAGCCATGGCACCAGCGCGTACGGGAACGTGAAGGCATGGCCGAGCTCGAGCTGTTCGATACGCAGCGGGATGCCGTGGCCCGAGGTCAGCGCGTGTGCGATCGCCCAGACGTGCCCGTATGACTGGGCGCTGTCATTGCCGAGGTAGACGCGATGCACGAGCAGCGCGGCCATGAAGAGCGCGAACCAAGCACAGAGCACAGCGGCGACGCTCGTCGCGACGAGCGAGCGCTGCGCGCGCGGCACGTCTCGCCACGACACGGTACGGAACCAGGCACCGAGCATGGTCGCTGCGTGGTTGGCGGCGTCGCTGAGGTGCGTGCGCGTGCGCGGGATCGGCACCTGCACGATGTAGTCGTTGTCGACTCGATAGCCGAGGCGGCCGAGCACGACCGCGAGCTCGACGCCCTCGCTGTAGCGGCGACCGGCGTAGAACTCCTGCGCGTGCAGCAGCGGCCCGAGTCGCACGAGGCGGTAGCCGCTCTCGATGTCATGGATGCGCACGCCCGCGCTCAGGCTGCCGAGCGCGGCCATCACGTGATTGCCAATGCGCTTGTACCAGCCGTGGTAGCCGAGGTCGCGCTGCGCAATCACCGCGTCGGCAGGCAGCGCACGCAATCGGGTGAGTAACGTTTCGAGTTGCTGCAGGTCGTGCTGGCCATCCGCGTCCACGCAGACGACGACGGTGTCCTCGCAGTACACGCCGGCCTCGAGGCCCACACGCAGGGCGTCCCAGCCGGCGCGCAGCGCGGCGGACTTGCCTCGGTTCTCCGGAAGGTGGACGACGCGCGCCCAGGGCCGGCTCGCGCCCCACGTGTCGAGGAGCTGCGGCGAGGCGTCGGTGGAACCGTCGTCGATGAGCACCAGCGAGCGATAGCCCGCGCGCTCGACGCCATCGAGCACGTCGAGGACGGCCGATTCCTCGTTGAAGACTGGGATGACGACCACAGCGTCAACGACGGCGGCTGCCGCCGCCGCCCCTACTCGGCCACAGTGCTCGTGCACGATCGTGGGCCGGTCGGTGGCCGGCGTCTCGAAAGCTCGAATTAGGACCATAGGCCGGTGAGGATACGCCCAGCCTTGCTCGTGAGCCATCGTCCGTTATGAATAGTTCAGAAGGCCCGCAGGGATTGCGACAGCTCACGATCTATCGTTATGTCTGAGTTGGCCCCACCTCGACCTCGGCCGTGTCGTCGTTGACGCGCGAGCGCAGTAGCCAGAGCCCACCAAGCACGGCGGCGACGAGCGCAGCGAGCCCCCACGCAAGGTCCGAGGAGAGCTGAGCAATTGCCGAGACCTGATCGGTGAACACCATGCCCGCAGTCACGTAGAGCGCGACCCACACCAGCTCGCCTGCCACATCCCACGCCAGGAACCGCGGCCACGAGTACGACGCCAGCCCGCTGCTGAGGTTCACCCACGGCCCGAGCGGCCCCATCAGCCAGCGCGTGAAGAACACGCTCGCCGCGCCCCAGCGGTCGGCGTAGGCAATCGCGCGTCCGAGGCTGCGCGCCGTCGCCGGGCTCGCCTCAATGCGCGTCGCCAGCCGCTCGCCGCCGAGTCGTCCGATCGCGTACCCAGCCTGGTCGCCGATCACAGCCGCGACCGCAGCCGTCGCGCACACCTGCCACAAGGAGAGGTCGCCCTGCGCGACCAGCGCCCCGAACACGATGAGGAGAAGCGTCCCCGGCAGCGGCCCCCCGAGCGCGCCCATCGCGAGCGCCACAAAGAGCGCCGGTAGTCCGAACTCCGGCACCCACGACAGGATGGCGTCGGTCACGGGCTGGCACCGGGCGCCTTGGGCGGTGGGCCAGGTGGCTGGGGTGGCGGCTCGATGCCGCCGAGCTGATCGATCGCGGCCTGCACCTTCCTCTGGAACGCCTCGAACGAGTCGTGCTGATCGCGCGCAATCGCGCCGAGGGGACGACGCCCACTACTGCCAGGCGTGAGGCCGAGCGCCGCCTCGAGCTTGTCGGTGGCGACGCGATGGATGCGGGCGACGTGGCCCATGGTCATCCACGGCGCGATGGCGTCCTGTCGATGGCTGAACACGCGAGAGACCTGCCGCGCGGCGCCTACCAACTGCATTGTGGCGAACAGCACCGCCACCACGATCGCGGCAATCAGCAGCCACCGCTGCCAACGCGGGCGCGAGGAGAAGGACGAGGCCGGCTGCGACTCCATCACACCATTGTGAGGCCAGCCGGCAGCAACCGCTCAGCGACGATCGTTAGCGGTAGTTGCCGAAGTCAAGCTCGATGCCCCAGTCGTTGCCCTTGATCGCCGCCATGGCGGCCTGGAGGTCATCGCGGCTGGGGCCGCTCACTCGCACAGCCTCGCCCTGGATCGCGGCTTTCACGTTCTTCAGCTTCTGGTCGCGAATGAACTGGCTGATCTTCTTGCCGGTATCGCTGTCGATGCCCTGCACCAGTTTGATGGTCTGGCGCACCGTGCCACTCGCAGCCGGCGTCGGGTCAGAGCGGCGGAGGTTCTCGACCGGCACCTTGCGGCTGACGAACCGGGTCACAAGCGTGTCCCAGATCGACTGGAGCTTGTACTCATCGTCCGTGTGGATCGAGATGGTGTTGGCGCCGCGGTCGTACTCGACCTCGACGGTCGCACCCTTGAAGTCGTAGCGGCCAGTCAGCTCGCGCAGCGCCTGGTTCACGGCGTTGTCGACCTCCTGCGGGTCGCAGCCGGTAGTGATGTCGAACGATTCGTCCTTGGGCATGTTTGCGGGACCTCCGAGGCCTTCAGCATCGGAGACGCACGGCTGTCCTGCAAATGCGAGCCCTGTCAGGACGCCTGGTCGTCTCCCGGCGCGAGCCCAAACAGCCGATTGAGGCGGTCGAGCTCATCCGCCTGCGCCTCGGAGAGCGCGGCGGCCATCAGCGGCGACGGCTCGCCTGGCCCAGGCTGTATGTCACCCGGACGCGTCGCGTCGTACCCGTTCAGCATCGACTGGAAGAGCCGCACCTCATCGAGGTGACGTCGCTCGCCGGTCAGCTGCGCCTCGATCGCCTCGATGCGGGCGAGCGTCGCCCGCTCGTCCTCGTGTACTCGCGTCCAGACGTCGCCTGCCTCACCCATCGCGCACCTCCCGGAGCGCCCCCACTCCGTAATAGACGGCTGGAACGACCTCGAACCGTATGGGCGAGTCGTAACTCTCTTGCGAGGTGCGAGGCGGCGCTGGTAGTGAGGACGCGATCGGCCCACCGCTACAACTAAGGCGTATCGAAAGGGACAGCGATGGGCATTCTCTCGTGGATCGTGTTGGGGTTGCTTGCAGGTGTGCTCGCGAAGGCGGTCATGCCGGGTCGTGACCCGGGCGGGATCATTGTGACGATTCTGCTTGGCATCGCCGGTGCGGTCGTCGGCGGCTTCATCGCTGTCGCGCTCGGCATCGGGGACGGCGTCAACAACTTCGACATCGGCAGCATCCTGACCGCGATGATCGGCGCGATCGTGCTGCTGCTCGGCTACCGCATGGTGTTCAGCTCCTCGCGCTAATGCGCTCCGCTCGGGCGGAGGGTGTCAGTAAGCAGAACGCCCGGGCTCGTCCCGGGCGTTCTGCTGTCCCCTCCGTGTCCGCAGAGACTCGTGGCTGCGTATCATCCGCCGCAGGCCTCGGACGTTCCGAGGCCTGCGATGGCTGGAGGCTCCCCGTGGCACGACTTCCCGAGCTCACCGACCGCGACGCCCTGCCTGAGGACGCGCACGAGGCATACGACTCGATCGCGGCGAGCCGCGGGCGCGTGGGCGGTCTCTTCGCCGTGCTGATGAACTCGCCAGAGATCGCCGGCCGCACGGCGCACTTCGGCACCTACGTGCGCTTTGAGAAGTCGCTGCCGCAGCCTGTGCACGAGCTCGCGATGAGCCTCGGTGCGCACATCTGCGAAGGCGCGCTCGAATGGCGCGGGCACTCTCGCGCGGCTCGCGAAGCAGGCGTCTCCGAGGAGACGATGGCGGCGGTCGAGCACGACGGCCCCATCGCCGGCCTTCCGGCGCTCGACGCGCTCGTGATCAAGTTCGGACGGGATCTGCTCCAGAACCACAAAGTCGATGACGCAGACTTCGCAGCATTGCGCGACGAACTTGGCGACAAGGGCGTCGTAGACCTCGTCGCGACGTTCGGCTATCAGGCGCTGCTCGGCTGCATCCTTAACGGGCTCGACATCCAGCCAGCCTCGTAACCTTCAGGCGAGGTCGGCTCGGTGCTACTGCGCCGACTTCGCCGCCGTGCAGGAGGCAGCAACCGTCTGGAGCGCCAGATCGGCTGAGTTCCAGCGACCGCTGCGGCCGAACTCGACCGCGACCTGTGTGCCGCTCAAGCAGTCGGACAGCGCTTTGATCTGCTGCTTCTGCACGCCGGTGAGCTTGGTCTGCTCATTGGCAGTGCTCTCCGCGGTCGTGAGCTTCGCCTGCACCTCGGTGATCTGCTTCGAGGTGTCGTCGAGCTTCTTCTGTAGGTCGTCGCGCTGACTCGTGATGCTCGAGACGTTGGTCTGCGCCTGCTGCGCGGTAGTCTGCAACGTCACACGAGCCTGATCAGCACTCGTCATCGCCGCCTTGAGGTCAGCAAGCTGCTTGGTGCTTTCGGCGGTCGAGGCATGCGCACGCGCGGCGTCGAGCCGCGCGGCACCCACCGCCCCTGCCAGCACGATCACGAGTGCGAACGCACCCACAGCGGCGACGAGCAAGACCGGCACGAGCCAGGCTCGAAGCTGGGGCGCGCTCCAGCCGAGCCTGGCCGTGGTGGCCGTCACGCGCGAGGCAGCCGAGGCCGCACCAGCGGGGATAGCGATCCGTGGGGCGCGCACCTTCGGCGCACTGACTCGAAGTGCAGGTGTGCTCGTCACGCGCTCGAACGCGCGGCGTGCGCCCTCGAACAACGGTTTCGGAGTGGGCATCGCCCATGCGATGGCGGGCGACTTCAGGGCCTCGAGCGAGGCGCCGCAGCCGCGGCAACTGGTCCACGCGGGATGCACGGGCGATCCGCAGTTCGGGCAGCGCATGGGCAATCCTCCTCGACGTGGC
>JBAXNX010000073.1:0-6987 GCA_037133575.1 Chloroflexota bacterium | reverse complement strand
CGGCATCGCGTGCTGCGCGAGCTCAACCAGGGCGCGGGCGAGCGCTACGGGGCGCTCTCGACGCGGGGGGAGCAGCTCGAGGTGCTGCACAAGCCGGCGGTGCCGCCAGAGATTGCGGAACACCTCGGTGCTGCGCCGTCTGAGGTGGCGACACAGCTACTCGCTGCACACGTCGAGTCGCGGCGGCGCGATGTGGCGGCGGGCACCACACGCTATGGGCCGCACCGCGACGATGTGGCGTTCCTCGTGAGCGGGCACCCAGCGGCCTCGGCAGCTTCGCGCGGGGAGCTGCGCGGCATGGCGCTCGCGCTGCGGCTCGCGGAGGTGGTGCTGAGCACGCAGGCCACGGCGGATCCGCCGGTGCTGTTGCTGGACGACGTACTGTCGGAGTTGGACGCAGCGCGACGTGCGCGCGTGCTCGCAGCAGCGTTCGAGGTGGACCAGGTGCTGATCACCTCGCCTGACCAGGACCGGCCGGCGCGCACCGAGCTGTCGGCGGCACAGCGCTATCGCATCGCGGACGGCATGCTGGAGCCGATCGCCGAGTAGAGGCGTCGAATAGGGGGCGAGATGCTGATCGTGACGATGAACGATATCCCCGGCTACGAAGTCGAGGCGGTCTACGGCGAGGTGTTCGGGCTGACCGTGCGTTCTCGGAACGTGTTCTCGCAGATCGGCTCGACGCTGCGTTCACTCGCGGGTGGCGAGCTCAAGGGCATGACCACGATGCTGCAGCAGTCGCGCGAGCAGGGCATCGAACGCATGGTCGCAGAGGCCGAGGCGAAGGGCGCGAACGCGATCATCGCAATGCGCTTCGACACGTCCGAGCTGGGTTCGATGTGGACGGAGATCTGCGCGTACGGGACTGCTGTGCGCGTGCGTCCCGAGCCGCCTCGCTAGCTCGCGCTAGCCTCGGGTCAGCAGGACGTTCGGCTCGGGAGCGATCAGCACGTTCACAGCGTTGGAGTCGACCTCGAGGCTGATCGGGGTCTCGCAAAGGTACTCGCCGTCGATCTGCACGGGCAACGGCCACTCGGTCTCGACCTTGATGCGCGCCCCACGGACATAGTCGATGCCACCGCCAGCGCGAGCATCGAGGCCACCTCGAACGGCGCGGAGCGTCATCATCAGGCGGTGGCCGATACCCTCGCCCGAGAAGGTGCAGAGGTCGAGCAGCCCATCGTCCGCGCGTGCGCCAGCGGTGAGCCGCGTCACGCCGCCGTAGAGGCGGGTATTGCCTGCGATCAGCTGCAACATCGGGCCTTCGAGGTGCACGTCGTCAACCTCGATGCGCGTCTCCATCGGCTTGAAGCGCGTGCCCACCCAGGCACCAACACCGACGTAGGTCGCCATGCCGAAGATGCGCTTCGCGCGCGAGTTGTAGTGCAGCGTGCGCACGATCTCGGCGTCGAGGCCCACACCGCACATCAGTAGGAACCGCCGGTCGAGGCGCTCGCCGCTGCGAATGCGTCCGAGGTCGATGCGCACGCGGCGAGCGTGCGGAATCAGCCGCGCAGCGCCGCCAATATCGAGCGGGATGCCGGCCTCGCGAGCCCAGACGTTGGCGGTGCCGGCGGGCAGCACAGCGAGCGACGACTCGGTGTGCATCATGCCGTTGATGACCTCGTTGATCGTGCCGTCGCCGCCACAGGCCACGATCACCTCGACGCCCTGTCGCGCGGCGCGCGCGGCAAGCTCGGTCGCGTGGCCCGCGTACTGCGTGGTCTGGATGTCGACGCCCCAACCGTCGGAGACGAGGTGGTCGAGCATCTCGCGCCAGACGACGTCCTCAGACGGCGCGGAGCGCGAGCGGGGATTGCGGATGACAACGGCGGTACGAGGGAGCAGCGTCATGAATCGAGTGTCGCCCGTTCCACTTCGCCGACCGCGGCAAGCGCCATGCGGTGCCCGGCGATCTGGTACGGGGAGACCACGTCGTTGGCACCGGCAGCGAGCATGCGCTTCGCGCCGGACTCGCTGGCTGCGCGCGCGATGATCGTGAGGCCGGGGTTCAAGGCACGGGCAGTCAGCGCGACAAAGGTGTTGCCAGCGTCCGAATCGGAGGCCGCGATGAGCACACGTGCGCGCTCGACGCCCGCCTCGCGCAGCACATGCTCCTCGGTCGCATCGCCGAGCACGGTGAGATAGCCGAGCTCGCGCGCCGCGCTCTGCTGCGCCTCGTCGCGATCGATGATCACGAACTGCACGTTGCGCTGCTGCAGCTCGGAGGCGATCTCCTGGCCGACGCGCCCGAAGCCGCAGAGGACGTGGTGCTGTTCCAAGCCTCGAACCCTCCGCTCCTGGCGCCGGAGCCCCAGGGCCTCCGCAACATCACCGACGAGCACAGCCTCCACGAAGGCGACGACCGTGTAAAACGCCAGGCCCACCCCGACGAGGATGTACGCGATGGTGAACACCATGCCACTGGTATCGAGTGGGCGCACCTCGCGGTAGCCGACAGTCGTGACGGTCGTCACGGCCATGAACGCGGCCTCGAGCGGCGTGAAGCCCTCGACGAGGGTGTACCAAGCCACCCCGATAAGCACGACGACGAAGAGCGAGAGCACGGCTCGTTGGAGCCGAACAGTGATCGAGTCCTTCAAACGGCGGTGACGTCCTCGCTAGCGGCCGCGGATCGAACTCCGCTTATTCTGCACGTAGTCCACGAGGATGTACTCACCAAGTTTATCGGGAGTCGTGTAGAACACCCGGCCACCGTTGATCTTGGCCAGCTGGTTCACGAACTCCTTCAGGTAGTAGTTCCGATCGAGCATGAAGGTGTTGATGACGATCCCCTCCTGGGTGCACCGCTTCACTTCCTTCAGCGTCTCGCGGATCGTCACCGGGCTCGGTGGGTAGGAGAACTGCGAGCGACCATGCTCGAGGTGCGCCGTGGGCTCGCCGTCCGAGATCATGATGATCTGGCGCGTCCCGCCGCGGTGCTTCGCGAGCAGCTTGCGAGCAAGCATCAGCGCGTGGTGCATGTTGGTGCCAAGCACCGACTCGTCCCAGCGCACGTAGGGCAGGTCCTGCACCTTGAGCTCGCGCGCATAGGCCGAGAAGCCGATCACGTAGAGGTTGTCGCGCGCGTACTGCGAGCTGATCAGGTTGTGCAGCGCGAGCGCGACCTTCTTCGCCGCCTGGAACGAGCCGCGCAGGGCCATCGACCACGAGAGGTCGACCATCACGACAGTCGTCGTCTGGGTGACCTGTTCCGAGCGGTAGATCTCGAAGTCATCTGGCAGCAGGCGCACGGGGGACTGTGGCCCGTCGCGCTCCACCGCGTTCATGATCGTGCGGCCCATGTGCAGGTGGAACGGGTCACCGAACTCGTAGAGCTTCGTATCGTCGATGCGCTCGCCGTGCTGACCGGCCTTCGGCAGCGGGTGAGCGCCAATGCCCTGCTTCTTCAGCTGCGTGTAGATTTCGCCCAGCGCGCGCTGGCCGATCTTGCGCATGCCCTGCGGCGTGAGCTCCCAGCCATCGCCCTTGCGGCGGATGTAGCCCGCGTCTTCCAGCACCTGCATCAGCTGCTGCAACTGCTCGAGCGCCTCGGCCGAGTCGTCACCGAGCAGGTCGCGCAGCTTGTCGAGGTCGATGCCCTCGAGGTCGCCGTCATACTGGGCACGTTCCAGGGAACGCTCCATCTCGTCGATTTCCTGCATTTCGCCCATGAGGTCCATGGCGGCCTGCAGGTCGACTTCCTCGTCACCGCGGAACGGGTACGAGGGCGAGCGCTCACGGCCCGGGTTGAGGTAGTCAAGGTTCATCGAGAGCTGCGAGAGCTCGCCTTCCAACTCGGGATCGCCGAGCTTGTCCGCGAGCAGCGACTGCAGCTGTGAGCGCTGGTCTGAGGGCATCGACTCCATCAGCGATTGCATCGCCTGCATCTGCGCCTGCATCTGCGCGATCAGCTCATCGAGCGACTGCGGCGGATTGTCACCGAACATGTCGCCGTACTTGTCCATGAACTGGTCGAAGCCAGGCTCCTGCCCGCGCATCTTCTGCACGAGCATGTCGTTGAGGTCCTGAACCATGTCCTTCATGCGCTGCATGTCGCCGTCCGACATCTCCTGCACCATCTTGGAGACGTCGTTGAAGAAGGACTGCGTCATCGCCTGCTTGAGCTGATCCACCAGCTCCTGGAAGCGAGACTGCGCGTCGGGGTTCAGGAATTCGTAGTTCTGGAGCTCCTTCATCTGGCCGGGTGCGTCCGGCGGGAGCTGGTCGAGGAAGTCCTTTTTGCGCTCGGCGATCTTGCGCAGCATCTCCTCGAACTGCTGTTGGTCGCTGCCGGCGTCGGACTGGCCGCCCTGCTGGCCTTGCTGCCCGGGCTGCCCCTGCGACCCACTCGAGGACTGACCGCCACGCTGCGACTGGCTGCGCATGCCGCCCTGTTGCCCGGATTGCTGGCCTGGCTGCTGCCCGGATTCCGAGCCGTCCTGACCGGACTCGCCGTCCATCTCGGAGCCATCGCCCTGTTCGCCTCGAGCGCCGTCCTGCTGCGCACCAGCCTCGGGGCTGCCGTCTTGCTGGCCGTTCTGCTGTCCCGCTTCGCCCATGCGGTCGTCGAGCGTGTTGCGCTCGAGGTCGAGGATCTCCTGCAGTTGCTCGCGGATGCCGTCCATCACGCCGCCGAGGTCGAAGCGGTCGAGGCGTTCTCGACGCTGCTGGCGGAGCTGGTGGAGCAGGTCGCGCAGACCCTGCGTCTTCTGGCCCTGCGGACTCTTCATGCCGCGCTGCATGAGGTTCCGCAGCGCGTGCTGCAGGTCACCGAAGTTCATCAGGTCATCGGACAGCGCATCGAGGACTTCGTTCGCCTCGAGACCCGGGATGTCCTGCGTGCCGTCCCACTCGCTGTATCGCTGGACGACCATGGGTGCCTCCTGGTCGCTCGCTATCGCCTCGACGCCCGCGCAAGTGCGCGGCGTGAGCTATCCGCGATAGCGAGCCTGTCCGGACACTGCGTCCTTGTTGAGACGCTTGTTGAGGTGCAGTCCCTCGAGTACGAACTCGACAGCCGCGGCCTGCACCGCGGGGTTCGAGTCCTGCGTGACCTGCGCCACGGCCGCGGGAAGGCCCTCGACCTGCTTGAGCAGATCCTGGTAGTGGGAGAGCGGCATCGCCTCGCCGGTGTCGACGGACGTGCCGGCCTTGAACTCGGTCGTGACCGGCTCGAGGTCCGAGATGCTGCAGCGGCGGTTGAAGACCGCGACGACAGCGCCCTGGATGAGCCGCTCGATCACCTGGTCTTCGCGGCCATCCTCGACAGTCTCGAACTCGACCTTGCCTTCGAGCGTGGCGCGAATCGCGGAGAGGTCGGAGATGCGCGGGGCGACCTCGTGCTCACCCATCGCGATCGCTCGGCGCAATGCGTTCGAGACAAGCGCCTCGTAGTCGGCGACGGAGGCGCGCACCGAGACGCCGGAGCGCTGGTTCACGTCGGGCGAGCGGCGCGCGAGGCGCGTGACCTCGGCAATGATCTCGGGCATGTAGTCCGGGACGGTGACGTTGTAGCCAGCCGCGGTGATCTTCGCCGACTCCTGCTCAATGATCCCCATCTCGTCCTCGACGTTGCGAGGGTAGTGGGTGCGGATCTGCGAGCCGTAGCGGTCCTTCAGTGGGGTGATGATGCGCCCGCGGTTCGTGTAGTCCTCGGGGTTCGCGGTCGCGACGACGAAGACGTCGAGCGGGAGGCGGATCTTGTGGCCGCGGATCTGGATGTCGTGCTCTTCCATCACGTTGAGCAGACCGACCTGGATGCGCTCGGCGAGGTCGGGAAGCTCGTTGATTGCGAAGATGCCACGGTTGGTGCGCGGGATCAGGCCGAAGTGAATCGTGAGCTGGTCGGAGAGGTAGCGGCCCTCGGCGACTTTGATCGGGTCAACCTCGCCGATGAGGTCGGCAATGGTGATGTCGGGCGTCGCGAGCTTCTCGCCGTAGCGCTCGTCGCGGTGCATCCACGCGATCGGGGCGTCGTCGCCCATCTCGTCGACGAGCTGTCGGCCCTGCTCGCTGATTGGCTGGTACGGGTTCTCGGGGATTTCGACGCCCGCGAGGATCGGTGTCCACTCGTCGAGCAACGAGACGAGGCTGCGGATAATGCGCGACTTCGCCTGGCCGCGCTCGCCGAGCAGGATCACGTCGTGACCGCCGATGATCGCGTTCTCCAGCTGCGGGATCACGGTGTCCTCGTAGCCGTGGATGCCAGGGAACAACGGCTCCTTCGAGGAGAGCTTCGCGATGAGGTTCTTGCGAATCTCCTCGCGCACAGGGAGGACTTCGTAGCCGGAGGAGCGCAGGGCTCCGAGTGTCGACGGCTGCTGACCCGGCATGGCGTCCCCCTCAAGCTGTCGGCGGCCGCACCGCCAACGCATGCATTCGAGCTCGGCGCGCTCGTGTCGGCGCTGCCGTGGCGTCTGCAGGTCAGTATACGTACGCGCCAACCGGCCCGTGTGCCGCCTCGAGGCGTGCGAGCGTGACAGTGCTTCCGGTATCGGGGAATGACGAAGGCCCCGCTGACCGGGGCCTTCGTACGCATCAGTCTCGGGCGAAGCTGCTTAGGAAGCGGCCTCCACCATGTCGCGGCGAGGCGCGATGTTGTCGAGGAGGTCCGGGCGGTCCATCAGCGTGCGGACCACGCGACCGAGTCGCGAGTCGCGCAGCACGATGACGTCACCGACCTCGATGATGTCGCCGAGCGTGACGTCGAGGGCGCTCACAATCGAGAGGGCCGTCGACATCGGCAGCTCGCGCTTGCCGGTCTCGTAGTTCGAGAGCGACGCCTGCGTGATGCCAGCGGCACGAGCAACCTCGGCCTGCGAGCACTGGCGGCGCATGCGCCAATAGCGCAGCCGCTCACCGGTCTCGCGACGTCGCTGCTTCTCCGCGTTTTCCTGCTTAGCCATGGACCACTCCTTCTAACGTCCCGCCGGCCTCACCGGCGTTGGTTCCGTGGGAGACCCCAACCGCATCTCGATTGTAGAT
>JBAXNX010000072.1:0-7058 GCA_037133575.1 Chloroflexota bacterium | reverse complement strand
TCGCGGTGGATCTGTTTCAGGGGGTCAGGTCAACCGCGAGTCCGAGTGTGAAGGCGAGCACGGCAGGAAGTAGTCCCGAGAATGAGTTAAGGGGAGTCCGCATAGTGTCTCCTTGGCCGTGATGGCGGCGGTATATGGCTTGTAACAAACTCGTTGAGAAGTCGTTAGGGAATTCTCGCAAGTGATGAGGCTAAGATACCCGAGCCATCAACGGTCACGGATCTGAGGCGCAAAAGTGCTGTTCGGCATCGTTCTCGTCGTGATCGGCGTGATTTTCCTGCTGGATTCGCTCGGAATCACCACGCTCGGGTTTCACGAGCTCTGGCCGATCGTGTTGATCACCGCCGGCCTGCTCATCGTCTTCGAGCGCTTCCGCCGCCGTTACCGGCGTCGATGAGCTGGCGTGCGCGGGACGTTGTCCCGCTGACCATCGGTGCGTACCTCTGTGTGCTGGGTGGCTTCATGCTGGCCGACAGCACTGGTTGGCGGCCCATCGGCACGAGGGGACTCGTGGGCGTGGCCTTCGGGCTCGCGTTTCTCGCCCTCGGCATCCTGGCGATCATCGCCGCCTGGCGCGTGCGCCGGTTCTCGAGGCAGCTGCGCCGAGCCATCGGCCACGTGCGCTCCGACGGTGGTGGCTGGTCGATCGAGGACGCCATCGTTTCGACTGTGATCGGCGACATCTCGCTCGACCTGCGCCGTGCGGAGCTGCCCGATGGGGACACCGAGCTCCAGCTGCTCTGCTGGCTCGGCACCATTCAGGTGCGCGTCCCGCGTGACGTCGGCGTCGATGTCACCGGGCAGGCCATCATCGGTACCGTCGACATCCTCGGGCGTCGCGAGGAGGGCATGGTGCGGGACTTCCGCGTGCGCAGCGAGAACTACTCGATCGCTACGAAGCGCGTGCAGATGCGCCTCTCGACCTTCGTCGGTGAGCTACTCGTAGTGCACGTCTAGGACTTCGCTATCGAGGCGGGGCTATCGAGGTCGATTCGGGCAGAACCGGCACCGCCCGAATGACGGCTCCCCGGTCTCAATCTCGGCCAC
This sequence comes from Chloroflexota bacterium, assembly GCA_037133575.1. Classification (GTDB taxonomy): domain Bacteria; phylum Chloroflexota; class Dehalococcoidia; order UBA2979; family UBA2979; genus RH-chloro-G1. The sequence goes on along the minus strand of JBAXNX010000072.1, from coordinate 6,011 downwards.
CGAGGCGAGCAAGCCTCGAGTCGCCCACAACGGCAGTCCGACCACTGAGCACAGGCAGCCTTCGACCTTCGCGGCTGGCGCGAACGTCGGGTGCTGCACTGCATACGACCCTGATTTGTCGAGTGGGTCACCGCTCGCGACGTACGCCTCGATCTCAGCGTCGGTGTACTCGCGCATCGTGACGCGCGTTGTGACCACCTCAGACTGCTCGCGTCCGTCGAGCACGACACACACGCCCGAGATGACCTCGTGCGTGCGCCCGCGCAGCGCCGTCAGCGTCGCGCGTGCCTCCTCGGCGTTGGCGGGCTTGCCCAGGATGCGGCCATCGAGCACGACCAGCGTGTCGGCGCCCACGATCGCGGCACCCGGCGCAGCGGCAGCACCGGCTCGTGCCTTGCGTTCCGCGAGCATGCGCGTGAGCACAGCGGTGTCTGTCTCATCTGATGTCTCATCGACATTCGTCGGTGCGACCTCGAACGTCACGCCGAGCCCAGCAAGTAGCTCCGGCCGGCGCGCGGATCCCGAGGCAAGCACGATGCGTGGCGAGTCGCTCACGCTCCCGCGGTCCGCATGCGGTCGAGCACAGTCACGCACTCGATGTGCTGCGTCTGCGGGAACATGTCGAGCGGCTGCACCTCGGTAAGGGCGAAGCCACCATCGACGAGCATCCGCAGGTCGCGCGCGAGGGTCGCCGGATCGCACGAGACATACACGAGTCGTCGTACGCGCGACGCGAGGATCGCCTCGACCACGGTGGCCTGGAGGCCAGCCCGCGGCGGGTCGACCACCACGACGTCAGGGCTGGGCTGCATGCCCGGTAGGTGTTCTTCGACGTTGCCGACCACACGCGTCACATTCTCGAGTCGCCCAAGGTTGACCTCGGCATCGCTGCCCGCCGCGGCCGACCACTCGATCGTCACGACCTCGGGCACTGTCTGCGCGAGCAGTGCCGCGAACGTCCCGACGCCCCCGTAGGCGTCGACGACGACGCGCGGCTTCACCTCGTTGACGCGCGCAACCACGAGCTCGGCCATGCGTTCAGCCTGTCGCGTGTTGACCTGGAAGAACGCCGGCGAGGAGACCCGAAAGCGTGTGCCGCCGAGATCTTCGTTGTAGGTCTGCTGACCGGAGTGGAGGCCCCGGTTCGAACGATTCGGGCGCCAGCGCAGCTTTGGTTGGATCAGCAGGTCACCGGTGTTCTCGCCAAGCCGCACGGAGAGCGCGGTCGTCTGCATCGTCGCGCCCTGCACGTCCTTCAAGACGCGGTTCACCTTCGGGTGCGCGATCTCGCAATGGTCGATGCGCAGGAAGCGATGCGTGCCGTGCTCCATGAAGCCGACATCGCCGTCACGCCGCACCGTGAAGCGCAGGTGATTGCGATAGGCCCATGGGTCGGTCATCCCGATCATGTCGCGCAGCGGCGCGTCCTCGAAATGCCCGATGCGACGCAGCTGGTCGCGCACGATCTCGGTCTTCAGTCGCAGCTGCTCGGGGTACGCGATGTGCTGCAGCTGGCAACCGCCGCAGCGACCGAAGTACTCGCAGCGCGGCTCGACCCGCTGCTCGGATGGTTCGAGCACGGACACGACAGCCGCCTCGATGTACGAGGGCGACTCACTCGTGATTTCCACGATCACACGCTCGCCGGGGAGGCCGCGCTCGACGAACACGATGCGGCCATCGGGTGCGTGCCCCAGCGCCTTGCCACCGGCGGCGAAGCCGGTCAGCTCGAGTTCAAGCGGAGTCCGCGGCTGGTCGAGCACGTGCTGGTTGCGGCGCCCGCGCTTGCTGCCGGCGCGGCGTGGCCCACTGCGTTCCGGCGGCAGCAGCTCGTCGGTCGAGGTGTTTTCGGTAGTAGTCATCAAGACAGGGTACGGGACGAAACTCTCAGCCGCATAACGTGACGTCTCGTGCCCGCTCGCCCGCGCTCCTCGAACCCCGCCGCACGGAACATCGAGGTGAACCCGCCGAAGCGGTACGACGGCGAATCCGGGTCGACCGGATACGCCTCGACCACATCCGCGCCACGCTTCCCGGCGACGCGAATCGCCTCGTCTAGCAGCGCGCGCCCGACGCCCTGACCGCGCAACCTCGAGCGTAGGTAGAAGCAGACCAGCGACCACACCTTGATGCCGTCCGCGTACTCCTCGCCGCCGAGCGGGAAGTACGTCTCGCGCGGTGCGATCGAGCACCACGCGACCGGCTCGCCATCGTGGTACGCGAGGATGCCGATCGGCTCGCCCTGTTCGACGCGCTCGGCCATCGCCGTGCGCCGTCCAGCGAGGTCGAGCTTCGAGGCCGCTCCTCGCTCCCGCCACACGAGGCAGTAGCAATGCTTCGGCCCGCCGCGCCCTTCGAATAGCGCGACGAAGTCCTCGAACGTGCTCTTCGTCACTGGCTTGAACGTCAGCGCGGGTGTCTCGGTGCCAGTGGGCGTACTCGTGCGAGCCATGCGTCGAGCGTACCAGTCGCGCCTGTACCATCGCCCGAGTACGAACCAGACGCGAGGAGCCCACAATGCCCACGACCGCGCGCACACCGCAGCCGCTCGTCGACCTCGCGCGTGAGGTGCTCTCGATTCCCACCGCGTCATACCTCGAGCACGGCGTGCGCGCGTACCTGCGCGAGTTCGCCGAGGCGCGCCGCCTCGAGTACGGCGAGGACGAGTTCGGCAACGCATACATCCGCTACCAGCGCGGTCGCCCTCGGCGCCCGCTCGTGCTCGGCGCACACATCGATCACCCCGGCTTCGTCGTCACGACCGTCGCCGGCAAGCGACTCACGCTCGAGTTCCGCGGTGGCGTCGCAGCCAGCTACGGCAAGGGCGAGCGCGTACGCATCTACGGCTCCGACGACCTCGAACCGCGCGGCACGGCCACGCTCACGAAGATCGAGGCCGGCGAGCGCGGCATGATCGCCTCCGCGAATGCACGCCTCGAAGACGGCGATGTCGAGGTGGGCGACCTCGCGCTCTGGGACGTCACACCGTTCCGTCTGCGCGGTGAGATCGTGCACGCGCGCGCCTGTGACGACCTCGCGGGCGCCGTCTCGGTGCTCGCGACGCTCGACCGCGTCTTAGCCGCTCGGAAGCCGGGCACGCTCATCGGCCTCTTCACGCGCGCCGAGGAGGTCGGGCTGCGTGGCGCCTCCGTCGTCGGTCGCGCCCGCCTGCTGCCGGATGACGCCCTGGTCGTGGCCGTCGAGACCTCCTCGATGGCCGGCGGCCGAGCAGAGCAGGGCGCCGGCCCGGTGATCCGCATCGGCGACGCGATCCACGTCTTCTCGCCGATGATCACGCGCTGGATGGTCGGCCTCGCGCAGGAGCTCGCGAGCACCGACGCGACGTTCCACTACCAGCGCAAGCTCATGGACGGCGGCACCACCGAGGCGACCGCATACGACCTCTACGGCTACGAAACCGGCGCGGCGTGCATGGCGCTGGGGAACTACCACAACGCTGGCCCACGAGGCCGCATCGCTGCGGAGACGGTGCATCTCGGCGACCTTGAGGGGCTGGTGCGCATCTTCGTGCGGATGTTGGAGACGGTACCGAAGGCGGAGACGTACCTGGACGCGCTGCGGAAGCGCCTCGATGGCCTCGGTCGTGCGGCGGAACGTCCCCTGCGCCGAAGCCGCTGACGTCACTGGGCTCACGTTGGTAACGCTGGGCGAAAAAGTGTCGAGACACAACGAAACGGCCAGCCTCGGGATCCCGAGAGACTGGCCGCTTCTATTCAGGATGGAACTGCCCGCCGGAGAAGCTTGTTGCAGCTTCGCTTCCCAGCGCCCCCGCCTGACGTGAGAACAATGTAGCGCGGGTGAGCCCGTGCTAACCGCCCGCAAGTGCCGAGTTCTCGACACAGCGCCAACGAGCGCGCGAAATCGCACTCATAAGCGCAGCGAACCAGTGGACGGTGTGTGAATGCGAGAACCTGACTCAGTCGTCGGGTGCTTCGAGGTGCTTCCAGACGGCCTCTTCGGTCGCCGATGCCACGTGCCCTTCGCGCAGTAGGCGCGTCAACAGGCGGCCGTCGAAGCCCTCGTCGCGCATCCGCAGACCGACCGCCTCGGCACGTGCCTCGGTATCGAGGACGACTGCGAGCAGCAGTTCCCACTCCAGCGGCGTCGTCAGCACGTGCCCGCCGTTCTCGATCTCGACCCGGTGTCGCGCGTCCCACAGCGAGGGAATGTCGAGCGGGGTCAGTGAGTCATAGCGGCCATGGAAAACCGGGTCGCCAAACACGAAGACCGGCACCTGACCGCGCATGAAGTGCAGCCGCTGGGCCGCGAGGTGCGCCCCGCGACCCCACTCCGAGGGCATATCGAGCATCTCGGCCAGGGTCATCAGGCCGGAGCCAGTGGTGATGAACTCGAGGTTCGGGGAGGCGGCCTCGGCGCCCTGGAGTCGGCACGCTGTGGCGCCGACCAGCGCCCAGCGCTCTCCGGACGCGGCTTCCTCCACGACCCGCACGAGGGGGCCGAGTACGGCGTTCTGCATAGCCTCGGGGTCGATGCGCTCGTCGGTGCTGACGCCAGTCACCTCGCCACTGTGCGCTGGGTGGGCCGCGACGATCATAAGACGAGGCTTCGGTACGCGCAGGCCGTCATCCTCGCTTGCGGGTCGCCTCCCGGCCTGTCAGCATCGCGTCGAGGAGGGCGAAGCGTGCCAAAGCAGGTCACCAACGTCGCGTCTGATGACGCCCTGACGACGATTTATCGCCTCTCTCACGATGAGCATGAGGACGTGATCGCGGCGCGCATTGCGGAGCGTCTCGGCATCAAGCCCGCCTCGGTCGCCGGCATGATGTCCCGCCTCCGCCGGGATCGCCTTGTCACCATGGACGAGCACAAGCACATCGCCCTCACCAAGACCGGCTTCGCTCGCGCCGAGCAGATGGTGCGTCGCCACCGCCTCGCGGAGCTGCTGCTCGTGGAGGTGCTGGGCCTCGAGTGGTGGCGCGCCTACGAGGAAGCCCACCTCATGGAGCACGCGATCGACGACATCACGGAGCCGCTCATCGTGCAGCGCCTCGGTGACCCGACGATGTCGCCTTTCGGTTACCCGATCCCCGGCAGCCAGCACGGTCACCCGCTCGCCGGGCGTCGCGTTTCGGAGCTGCGTGAAGGTCAGCAGGCTCGTGTGCAGCGCGTCTACGAGGAAGAGGAAGAGCTGCTGCGCTTCTTCGACCGCGAGGGCATCCGCCCCGGCCTAGTCATCGAGGTGATCGAGTCCGCTGCCTACCGCGGCACTGTCACCGTCCGCCTCGACGGTCGCGAGCTCGTGCTCGGCATGGAGGCTGCGCGCCGCATCTGGGTCGCCAACTAGCCACAACGCTTGAGTGCTACTGTCCGAGGCGAACTGCACCCTCGAGAGGGGTTCCCACATGTCGTTCCCGGACGCGATTCGCACTGGCTTTCAGAAATACGTCGTCTTCAAGGGTCGTGCATCGCGGCCAGAGTTCTGGTACTGGATCCTCTTCACGATCGTTGCGGGCATCGTCCTCGGCATCATCGAGGGCATCTTGCACACGAGGAATCTGCTGCAGACGCTCTTCAATCTGGCGGTCTTCCTGCCGACGCTTGCTGTGTCGATACGACGACTGCATGACACCGGCCGCTCTGGCTGGTTCCTGCTGTTCCTCTATGTGCCATGGATCGTCGGCTTCGTCTTCCTCGCTGTCGGAGCCGGACTGGGGATCGCAGCCGCGTTCACTGGTGTGTCCGAGGACGCTCGCTCCGGTGCGGTCGCGCTTGGTGGTGCCGCGATCATCAGCGCGCTGATTGGCGCCGTGCTCTGTCTCGCCGGCTTCGCCTTCAGCATCTACATCATGGCGAAGCGTGGTGACCTCGCCCCCAACGCCTACGGCCCGCCGCCCGGCACGATGCTCGCCGCGTAGCGAGCGTCCGAGCCGTCACGCAGCCTTCACATCACCCGCACGCGAGGCGCTCTCGCGCGTGCGACACTACCCGCGACTCGGTCGAGGCGGCACGAGGAGCACGAGCATGACCAC
>JBAXNX010000071.1:0-7079 GCA_037133575.1 Chloroflexota bacterium | reverse complement strand
TCCAGTCGATGGTGCTGACCGCGTGGGAGTCAGGTGTCGGATCGAACTGGGTGGGGGTGCCTCGAGAGCCCGAAGTGAAAGCGCTGCTCGGGATTCCGGAGTCGATGCGCGTCGCGGCTGTCGTGCCCTTTGGCTATCCGGCTGCGCAGGTCGGCATCGGTAAGAAGGATCGGAAGCCAACGAACGAGGTCGCCTCGCGCGGGCAATTCGGCACGCCGTTCGCCTCGTAGGCGCATGCACCTGCAACGCACAAAGCCCCGGGTCACCCCGGGGCTCTGTCGTGTGTCACAAGGCAAGTCGCTAGACGATGCCGGCGCCCTTGAGCTGCGCGAGCTTCGCGGCGTCGATGCCGATGCTGCCGAGCACCTCGGCGTTGTCCTCGCCGATCAGCGGAGCGCGACGGTAGACGCGCTGCGGCGAGGCACTGTAGACGGCGCCTGCCCCCGGATACTCGAAGGTCTCGCCGAGTTCGGGATGCTCGACCGGGACGAAGAAGCCACGCTCGCGGAAGTGGTCGTCCTCGAGCAGTTCGTCCGGCGAGCGGACGACGCCCCACGGCAGGCCTGCAATCTCCTGCGCTGCGACGAACGACTTGTCGGCTGGCACGGTCGCGACATACTCGCGTACGACCTCGCGAATGTGGTCTTGCTCCTGCGCCATGACGTCGGGGTCGAGGTATTTGATGTCCTGGAGGTCGCCGGCCTGGCCGGTCTCCGCCATCACCTCGACGAACGCGCGGAACGAGGTGCTGAGGCCACCGCCCATGTTGATGTACTTGCCGTCGCCGGTCGGCATCTGCGACGGCGCTGAGGGACGAGCTCCAGCGTGGCGGCCGGTCTGCCGCTTTACGACCTGCTGCGTGTAGATCCAGTTCGGGATGTGCATCTCGGTGGTCAGCGCGGCGGACTCGTGCGCAGAGACGTCGAGGTGCTGGCCTTCGCCGGTCATGCTCTTGTGGAACAGCGCGGCCATCGTCGCGATGTACGCGAAGTGAGCGCCCATGTGGTAGCCGTTGCCGCCGCCCGGAGCGATCGGCCGCAGGTCCGGATCGTCCTCGATCGTGTCGTACCCGCAGGCCGCCATCTGGCCGCCGCCCGCGAGGTGCAGCATGTCCGTCATCTCGTAGCCGACCCACGGGCCAGTCTGGCCGAAGTCCGTGAGCGAGGTGACGATCAGGCCGGGGTTCTCCGCGTGCAGGGTCTCGTAGCCGATGCCCAATGCCTCGAGCGTGCCGGGCTTGGTGGTCTCGAGCAGCACGTCTGCGTTCATCACGAGCTGGCGGAAGAGATCGCGGCCCTCCTCCTTGGAGAGGTCGAGCGTGACCGACTTCTTGCTGGTGTTGTAGTGCCAGAAGTACAGCGAGCGGTTCGGATCCTCGATGTCCTTGTAGAAGGGTCCGACCTTGCGCTCGACCACGCCACTGGGCGGCTCGACCTTGATCACGTCGGCACCGAAGTCGGCCATGAGCTTGCCGGTCCATTGGCCAAGGCGGCCGGCGAGCTCGATGACTCGCAGGCCAGCCAAGGGGCCGGGCCGGGTTTCTTGCTGCTGCTGAGTGGTCATCGGCGCTGCCTTCCCCGGACTTACGTCTGGCTGTGAGCCCGGATATTACGCCTGAATGTCCACAGCGGATCACCCGTCCGCCTCGATCTTCCGAGCAGGCTGGGACCGTGGTTCCCGCAGCACACCGCACCCGCCGAGCGGCGGGTGCGGTGTGAGGGCCGGACTTCGAGTTACTTCTCGACGTAGTAGAGGTTGCGGTACTCCTGCCCGGAGCCCGGGCCGCGGTAGCCCCACCACACACCGACGAGCTGATCGAAGCCGCCGATATTGCCCTGCACCATCTGCTTGCCGGCTCCGGCGTACAGCACGTACATCGGCATCCACTCGTCGATGAAACGTTGCTGCGCCTCATCCATCATCTTGGTGCGGTTCGCCTGATTGAGCTCGACCTGCGCCTTGTCCATCAGCGCGTCGAGGCCCTTGTCGGAGAAGTGGCCGTAGTTGCGGCTGCCGCCCGTGTAGTACTGCGAGACGAACTCGACCACCGCGTCCGGTGCCGCCGTGATCGTGTAGGACAGCATCTGGAACTTGCCCTCGGCCTGCGGCACGGCGAACGAAGCGCTGTCCGGGTACGGATGCAGCTTCATCTTCATGTCCGTGAAGGTCGTGGTGAGCTGGTTGTGTGCGCGTGTCGCGTTGATGTTGTTGTTGTCGCTCGGCCCCTGGAAGATGATCTCGAAGTCGAGGCCCTTCCCGTTCGGGTAGCCGGCGGCAGCCAGCATCTGCGCTGCGTTCTTGCGGTCCTCGACCTTCGTTGCCGGGTTGTAGCCCGCGAGCGCCTTCACCTTGTCTGGCGACCACGCCTCGGGATAGCCGGGGCAGAGCGCCGCCTGGTACGCCCAGCCACCCTCGCTGCCGTAGTACGTGTCGGCCATCTCCTTGTAGTCCATCGCGAGGAACATCGCCTTGCGCACGCGGAAGTCCTTGAACGGGCCGTACTCGACGCTCGGTCGAATGTGCTGCCAGTTCGAGTCGACCCACGTGTACAGGTTTGCGTCGGGCTTCGCCTTGCGAGCGGTCGCGATCAGATCCGACGTTGGTGTGCTCACCGACTGCGCCTGGCCGGAGTAGAACGCGGCCTGGATCGACCCGGTATCCGGGACGACCTGGTGACGGATCTGATCGAGGTGCGGCTGGCCTTGGCGGAACTCGGTATAGCGCGGGTTCTTCGTGTACGTCGCGCTGACGTCGTTCACCCACTCGGTGAGCATGTAGGGGCCGATGCCGGCCTGCTTCATCGGATCCTTGTAGCCGATGTCATCCATCTCGCGAGGCATGAACATCACTCGCGTGTCCCACAAGCCGTTGAAGAACGACGAGTTCGGCTTGGACAGCGTGACCTCACCGTGAGTGGGTCGACCGCGACGGCCTTCGTGATGTTGCCCACCATCGAGGCGCGCTGGAACGACGACAGCGGGATCTTCGTGCGCTCCGCGTAGAGGCCGCCGATGCGTTCGAGGTTCCACGCGGCGTCCTCGGCGGTGAACTGGCGGCCGTTCCACGGCGCTCGGTTCTGCACATAACATAGAGGTGCGGGTCGACCTTGAACATCAGCGTCGTGCCGCTCGGGTCAGCTACTTCCCACGAGGTGAAGATCGACGAGCGAATCTTGCCGGTGCGAGGGTCGGTGTTCAGGCCCTTCTCGCTGATGATCCCCCACCCGCCATCGCCGAGTGAGGTGTGCGGATCGAACTGCTTGTTCTGCGTGGCCGCGGCGTAGTTGAAGACACCGCCTTCCTTGATCTTGCCCTGCACGACCGGCGCGTTGAGCGGGAGACCACCGCCGCTGCTCGCTCCCTGGATCTTGCCAGCCTCGGTACCGCCAGCTGTTGCCCCCTGCGCTGGACCTCGACCACCGCATCCGAGGAGTGCGGCGCCGGCGAGGCCGAGTCCTCCGACGGCAAGTCCTTGCACCACTGCTCGACGAGTCACCGCGCGGCCGAGAGTCTCCATTCCCGTTCCCCTCTGATTGCGAACCACATCAGCGGGCGCCGCTGATTACGTGCGTTATACACCTGCCAGGGGCAGGAATTCGAGCGCTCGATCGTGAGGAAAATCACCAGTTCCTCAGTGCTCTGCGCTCGGACAGTTCGAGGTTTACGCTGCGTTCACGGACCGCTCCCGCAACGTCCGCAGCACGTGCATCGAGGAGTCTGCGGACATGGCAGCTGCCCCACCGATCCATCTGCCGCGAGGCATCTTTTATGGCTGGGTGATCGTCGCGATCTCGTTCTGGGCGAACTGGATTACGGCACCGCTCAACCCGGTCGTGTTCTCGATCTTCATCGTCTCGATCCGCGAGGACCTGCACGTCAGCCTCGGTACGCTCGCGTGGTGCATCACCGCGCGCCAGATCAGCGCGGGCATCTCCGCGCCGTTCCTCGGGCATCTCGTCGATCGCTTCGGCGCGCGCTGGCTCGGCGTCGTGTGTGCCGCCTGGGCTGCGGCATGCCTCGCCGGTCTCGCGATGGCGACGAGCATCACGTGGATGTACGCGCTGTTCTTCATCTCGGGCTTCGCGGGCTTCGGCGTGTTCGGTGGCGGTCAGATCCTCACCGGCGTGCCGCCCGCGAACTGGTTCATCGTGAAGCGCGGTCGTGCGGTCTCGTACGCACTGACCGGCGGCGGCCTCGGCACGGCATCGTGGGTGATCATCTCGTCGGTGCTCGTCACGACGATCGGCTGGCGCAACGCGTGGATGATCAACGCGGTGCTGATCGCGGTGACGCTCATCCCGCTGTACGGCCTGCTGATGCGCCGCAAGCCCGAGGACGTTGGCCTCTACCCCGACGGCGCCGAGGCTCCTGTGGAGCTCGCCACATCTACGGGCACGGCAACCACGCCCGCGACCACCGAAACCAATTTCACGCTGCGCGAGGCGATGCGCACCGCGCCGCTCTGGCTGATCACGATCGCCTTCATGCTGCACACCTTCGCGACGAACGGCATCTTGTTCTCGCGCGTGCCGTTCTGGACCGAGCTCGGCATCGCGCCTGCGATCATCGGTGTGGCCGTCGCGTCCGACCCGTTCGTGGTCATGCTCTTCACACTGGTCTTCGGCTACATGGCGGAGCGCTTCCCGGTGCGCCTGATCACGGCTAGCGGTGGTGTGTGGCGCGCGATCTCGATGCTGCCGTTGCTGTTCTCGGGCTTCGGAGTGGCTGGCGTGTTCACGCACAACATCACGTGGGGTGTGGGCTCCGCCGGCATGGGCACCGGGCAGAACCTGGTCATCCCCTCCTACTTCGGTCGGCAGGCCCAGGGCGCCATCCGCGGGTTCACCTCGCCGATCATGATTGGGGCCGGCGCACTGAGCGCGCCGATCACCGGTGGCCTGCTCGATGCGGGCTTCTCGCACAACCTGTTGTTCGGGATCGCCGGCGTGATGATGTTCACCGCCGGCACGATCTTCTTGTTCGTCCACCCGCCTCGCATGCCTGAGCGGGCACCCGTGGCAGAGGCGCTCGAGGCGGAGCAGTCCCTGGCCTGAGGCTCGCGACTCATGCTGACGACGAATCCCGACTTATTTGGGGGTTGTTTCTGCTGCCCTGATAGGATGAAATCCTACTAAAAAGGTAGGAGTTATCAGGAATGAAGCTCTCGACCCGCGGGGACTATGCCGTCCGTGCCCTACTCGAGCTGGCGACCGATGAGCGCGCCGAGGCCGTCCCGCTGGGCGTCCTTGCCGAGCGCACCGGCATTCCGCCCAAGTACCTCGAGCAGATCCTGATGCGGCTGCGCATTGCCGGGGTGATCCGCGCCCGCCGCGGCGCCCACGGCGGGTACCTCCTCGCACGCTCGGCCGGCTCCGTGACCGTGGGCGAGGTCGTGCGTGCCATGGATGGCCCGCTGGCTCCGAGCCTCTGCGCGAGCCAGACCGCGCACACCGCCTGCCCGGCCTACCGCTGCCCCAGTGAGGAGTCATGCGTGATGCGCGACCTCTGGGTCGACGTGCGCAATGCCATCGCGGACATCCTCGACCGCACCACCTTCGGCGACCTCGCCGAGCGCGAGCGCGCCCAGCGCGACGCGCGCGGTGTGACGTACCAGATTTAGGCCGCCATGCATCGAATGACGTCCTGTCACTGCTCCTGTACGTCGCCCTCGGTGATGAGGGCGGACGTGCGGCAACTAGCACCGTATGTCGGGGCGGATCGCGCCGGCTGATGGGAGTCTCTGCTGTGTTTGGTGTCTTGAAGAAATTTGGCCTCTATTCCATCCCCGCGGTCGTGCTCGCGTTGGCGGCCGCCTGCGGTTCGAACGGCGGCGGCACTGGTGCATCGAGCAGCGGTACCGCCGGCGCGTCCGGCACTGCCTCGAGCGCGCCCGTCACGCTGCGCCTCGGCTACTTCGGCAACATGACCCATGCCCAGCCGATCGTCGGCCTCGCGCGCGGCACGTTCGCTGAGCAGCTCGGCTCGAACGTGAAGGTCGAGACGAAGACGTTCAACGCCGGCCCGGCCACGATCGAGGCACTCTTCGCGGGCGCGATCGACATCGCCTACGTCGGGCCCAACCCCACCGTGACTGGCTACACGCAGTCACAGGGCAAGGAAGTGCGCGTGATCGCCGGCGCCACCAGCGCTGGCGCGTCGCTCGTGGTGCGTGGTGACTCCGGCATCACGAAGGCGGCTGACCTTGCGAACAAGAAGATCGCAACGCCGCAGCTCGGCAACACGCAGGACGTCGCCCTGCGCGCATGGCTGCAACAGAACGGCCTGAAGGACAAGGACCACGGCGGCAACGTCCAGGTCGTCCCGACCGCAAACGCGGACGCGCTCTCGTTGATCCAGCGTGGCCAGCTCGACGGCGCATGGGTGCCCGAGCCATGGGCGACGCGCATCGTGCAGGAGGCCAACGGCAAGACGATCGTCGACGAGCGTGACCTCTGGCCGAACGGCGACTTCGTCACGACCAACGTGATTGTGCGTGCGAAGTTCCTCTCGGAGCACCCGGATGTGGTCGAGCGCTTCCTGAAGGCGCACGTCATCACGACGCAGTGGATCAACGATCACCCGGACGAGGCGAAGCAGGCGGTCAACGCCGGCATCAAGCAGATCACCGGCGCTGCGCTCAGCGACAACGTGATCAACGCCGCATGGCGCAACCAGAAGGTCACGTACGACCCGCTGAGCTCGACGCTGCGCAAGTCGGCCGAGGACGCCTTCAAGCTTGGCTACCTCCCGGGCGACAAGGTGCCGGACCTCGGCAACCTCTACGCGCTCGACCCACTGAACAAGGTGCTCAAGGAGCTAAACCTGAAGGCCGTCGCCCCGTAGCGACGAAGGAGCCTGGATGACCGCAACCATCGCCAACGCGCCGCAAGCGTCCGAGGAGCGAGAGCAGCCACTGCTCTCGCTTCGCGGCATCTCCAAGCGCTTCCAGACGCGCCGCCAGGAGACGCTCGCGCTCGACGATGTGTCCCTCGAGGTACGCCCGCGCGAGTTCGTCTGCATCGTCGGCCCGTCGGGCTGTGGCAAGTCGACGCTGCTCAACATCGCGGCCGGCATCGACCG
>JBAXNX010000070.1:0-7107 GCA_037133575.1 Chloroflexota bacterium | reverse complement strand
GCCAGCGCCGCGCCAAGTGACACCGTCGTCGTCGTCTTGCCGACGCCGCCCTTCTGGTTCACCACGGCGAAGACAAGGCTCATCCGCTGGCCCCTGAGTGCGAGGCAGTCGAGGTATGCCCTCGATGCACGCGCAACGGTCTAATGACTCGATCGCGCTCCTGCACTTGCCGCACAAGTGCAGACATCGAGTATACGGGCGGCTCTGGACGCCCCGCGTCGTGCTTGGGTTCCGATTACTCGCATCCCATACACAACGCAGGGCGAAAACCCACGAGTGGGTTATTCCGCAGGCAAAACTTCGACTTGGCGGTCGGTGCCACTGCCGACGCTCTCAGTGCGCACGCCCGGCTCGTTCTCCAGGGTGATGTGCACGATGCGCCGCTCGGCAGCCGGCATCGGCTCCAGCGTGATCACGTCACCGCTCTCACGCACCTCGGCCGCGATGCGCTGCGCCATCTCGATCAGCGCCTGCTCGCGACGGTGCCGGTACTGCTCGATGTCGAGCCCGATCACGTACTCCGAGTCGTACTTCGTCGAGATCAGTACGTTCATCAGGTACTGCATTGAAGATAACGTGTCGCCTCGACGCCCAATGAGCAGTCCGAGTTCGTCCGACGTCGTCTCGTCGTTCCCATAAACGTCAAGAACCTGAGTCACGAGACCCTTGCCGTCGCCGGCCGTCTCCGGCTCGCGAGCCGAGATCTCCGTCTCGGTCAGCCCGAGCAGGTTCAGGACATCGCGCAGCGCCCGCCCCGCGTAATCGAGCTCGTCCTCGGCGTCCGCCGGAGGTGCGGAGGGGATGTCATTCGGCGCACCGGGTACGCGCTGCTCGTTGCCAGCCGTGACCGGTTCGCCGCGCGGTCGCATCTCGTCGCCGCCGCGGCCCATACCGCGCCCGCGACCCTCGCCCATGCTGGGGCGCCCGCCGCCGCCACTGCGACCGCCGCGCCCATCACTACGAGGTCCGTCGCCACGACCCTCGCTGCGAGGTCCGTCGCCACGACCCTCGCTGCGGCCACCGCCGCCGCCGCCGTTGCGTCGTTCGCCATTCGTGGGCCCGCTATCCGCGCCTTCGGCGCGCGGCGCTCGAGGCTCACGCGGAGGCCGCGCGTCAGCACTCTCGCCCTCGGCTCGAGGCTCACGAGGTGTACGCGGCTCGCGGGGAGCTCGGTCCTCGCCCTGCGCGCGTGGTTCTCGAGGAGCCCGCGGCTCTCGAGGTGCGCGTTCCCCACCCGAAGGTGCAGCGGAACGCTGCTGCTTGGGAGAGACTCGGACGATGGCGTCTTCGCCACCGAAGCCGAGGAATCCGCCTTTACCCTCGCGGATTACGTCGACGTCGACCTGATCGCGACCCAGGGCCAGCTGTTCCAGCGCCCGAGCCACCGCCTCGTCGACCGTCTTGCCGCTGACTTCCACTACTCGCTGTCGCATCGGAATCCCCCGAACTGGTCTGGCCGCCCAGGGCGGCGCGTGAAGAAGCGTTGGTTGCACCGGCGCCAAAGCCAAAGGCCGCCGGGCGCAGCTGGGCAGGGATGAGCGAGCCCCAGGTGAAGTCACCAGGCCCGACAAACGCCCACTGCAGCACCAACGAAATGACCGTACCGACGCCCCAGTAGAGTCCTAGGGCCGCCGGCAGCGATACCACAAAGAAGTAGCCGAAGAAGATCGGCATCATCCACTGCATCGTGGAGTTCATCTGGGCCTGCTGGCTGCCAGGAGTGGCCGCCGTGCGCGAGGAGGAGATTCGCTGCTGGAGCCACATCGCGGCGAACACCGCGATGCCCAGCGGAATCGTCCCGTTCTCAGAGAGGTTCATGAAGAGGAAGTTCGTGGAGAGCGGGACCGCCTCGCGGATATACGAGAAGTCGTACAGCCGGGACGACAGCGCCAGCAGGCTCTCGGGCGTGTTGCCCATCGTTAGGCGGATGGTGGCGTAGAGGGCGATGAAGATCGGCATCTGGATCAGCTGCGGCCCAAGGCAGCCCAGCGGGTTCACGCCGTTCTCCTTGTAGATCTTCATCGTCTCTTCGGAGCGCCGGCGTGGGTCGGAATACCGCTTGTTCACCTCGGCGAGCAGCGGCGCGATCACCTGCATCTGCTTCATGGATCGCAACGTCCGCAGCATCAGCGGGAAGGTCGCGACGCGCGTGATCACCGTGAACAGCAGGATCGCCATGCCATACGAGCTGAATGATGCCCGCGCGAGCAGGATCATGAAGTTGATCAGCGGGGTTTCAAGGAACGTCTGCCAGATCAGGCCGATGGGCATGCTGCTACTTGCCTCGCTTGTAGAGCAGGTTCACACCCTGATCCTGAGGCGTCACCCGGTAGAGCGAGCCATCTTCCGCGGCGTAGACGATGCCCGAGTCTAGCACCAGCGGGTCGGCGAGGAAGGCGGCCTTCTCGACGGCCTTCCGCCACTGCTCGGCGCCCGAAGCCGGGTCGAGCGCGACGATCACGCCGGTGCGCGTCGCGATCAGAATCGAACCGCCCTGCAGCACCGGTGCGGTACGCACCTCGGCGACGAGGGGGGCTGAGTGCCATTTCTCGCTCCCGGTTGCCCGGTCGAGCGCGTACACCGTTCCAGAGGCGGTCGCGACGTAGACGACATCGTTCGTCGCCAGCGGCTGTGACCAGAACCAGTTGTCGCCGGTCATCGTCCAGCGCTTCTCGCCGCTGGCGATGTCGAGGGCGACCACCGTGCTGTTCAGCGTCGGCACGATCATCAGGCCGCTGATCACCGCCGGGTTGCCGGCTACAGCGCCGCCGACATCGGTCTTCCAGCGCTCGGCCTTCGAGTTCGGGTCGATCGCCCGCACCGTGTGGTCGAGAGAGGAGATGTAGAGCGTGCCATTCAGCAGCAGCGGTTCCGCCCACACACGAGCCCCGGTCCCCACGATCGCGCCACCGACTGAGCCGGATGCCGCGTCGAGGGTGCGGATATCGCCGTGGTTCGTGCCCAGGTACAGCAGCTTCCCGTCGAACGCCGGGGTCGCCGCCACGCGGCCGCCCACGTTCACGTTCGCCGGCCAGCCGGTCGCCGGCTTCCCGGTCGCCGTGTCGAGGGCGATCACGTCCCCGGTGTACGACGCGAGGAAGACGCGCTGCTGGTTACCAACTGTTTCAACACGAGGCGTTGCATAGACTGCGGAAAAGTTCGAGGCCGACTTCTTGGCTGAGAACAGACCGCCAACAAAGTTGAAGAACCTGCTGACGAAATCCTCCGAGCCGCTCGAGGATGCTGCGGTCTGCTCCGGATATGTCCACGCCACCGTCGGCGCGTCAGTCCCAGCCGTCTTCAGCCCCGAGATCGTCCCGTTCTGGTTGGTGACGATCACGAGCCCGTTCGCAAAGACCGGAGCGGCCCAACCGATGGGCGCAGTGTTCCCGGTGCATGCCGTCCCCACGAGGGCGATGGCTGCAACTGCTCCCATGAGCGAGCGCTTTAAATGCGATTGAGTCTTATCAATTTGTTTCACGTGAAACAATTGATTCGGTTCAGTCTGGTGTGCAATTTGTTTCACGTGAAACAATCGATTCAGTTGAGTCTGGTCAGCATTTGTCATTTGTGGGAGTTCGGGCCAAGCGTCGGAATGGGGTCGAAGCCACCCGAGGCCCAGGGCATGCAGCGAGCGATTCGCACGAGGCCGAGCCCGACGCCCTTGAGGACGCCGAACCGCTCAATCGCCTCGAGCGTGTACTGCGAGCAGGTCGGCTGATAGCGGCACCGTGCGCCGAGCAGCGGCGAGAGCGCTCGCTGGTACCAGCGAATGGCACCGATCGCTGCAGGTTTCATCATATTTGGCTAGGTTCAGAGAGAATTCCGGCCCGCTTGGCGCTCGAGGTGAACACGTCACGAAGCGCCCCGTACGGGGCGTCAGCGCTCTGAGCGTAGCCGGTGATCACGAGGTCGTAGCCGGGGGCGATCGGCAGGGCGCGGACAATCTCGCGCAGGCGACGGCGGGTGCGGTTTCGTACCACTGCCGGGCCTACCCTTTTCCCAATCGCGTAGCCCACCCGGGTCTGGGGCAGGCCATTCACACGCACGCCGATGGCGACGAGCCGATGTCGGACTCGCTTGCCTTCGTTCAGTACCGCGATGAAGTCCTGTCGGCGGCGGAGTCGGTCGACTCCTGGCGCCGGCGCCCCGCGCCGTACTTGTGGCGTGGGGGCCACAGCCGGGGCGGGAACTAGACGGTCAGCTTGGCGCGACCGCGGGCGCGGCGGCGCTTCAGGACATCTCGTCCATCGCTGGTCGACATGCGCTTACGGAAGCCGTGCTTACGCAGTCGTGGAATTCGCTTCGGTTGCCAGGTCCGCTTCACAGCGGCCTCCATTCGGCCTGTTCGTCTGGGCCGAGGGAGTATACGGGTGGCTTGTGGCTCCGAGCAATCCGCACCACTACCACTAGTAGCGTCTGGCTCACTCCGCGGGACGTTGCTAGACTCGGCGGGTTCGAGGAGGAGCCGAGATGACGACGTTGCGACACTCGCTGGCTGTGGGCCTGGGTGGCCTGGTGGCCTTCGTCCCGGCCGGTGCCCTCGCCGAGGAGGCCTCGCGGACGCTCCCGCCGGCCTCGAACGCGTTCCAGGTCTTCGCCTGGACGGCCGCCGTCCTGCTGACCGCCTTCTCCGTAGCCGCCCTCGGCTACCTCTACGAGCGCCGCCGCGGCCTGCACTGGGACTTCCAGGGCGACGTCTCGCACGCCAACGAGCACCACTAGCCTCGGTTTATTGCGTTAGCCGATCTGCGTGAGCCGATCTGGGGGCGCCATCCGGCGCCCCTGCTTGTTGCCCTAGTTCGAGGCGTTGCGGGCGAGCCGCTCGATGACCTTCGAGTGGGCGCGCAGGTGCTTGAGGTTCCGATCGAGCGCGGCTCGGGCGGCGGCCTCCTCGGCACTCTCGAGGCGGGTGAGTGTCTCGGCGTGTACCGCGTCCCACGCGGCGAGTACCACCTCGAGGCTGGGAGTCGCGGTGACCGGCGGGAGCTTGCGCGTCTCTTGCATCGTCTCGGGGTCGTAGCCCAGCGGGCTCCACTCGACGGCGCGCGTGAACGGCTGTTGGAGATGGAGCTGCTCGGCGAAGAGCAGGTGCCGCACGTTCTCGAGGACTGACCATGCGCTACTTGGGCGCACTGCTACGGTGTCGCTCGGGACCTGCTCGAGGACGAGGCGCAGGTGGGCGCGCTCTTCCTCGAGTTGCTCGATGAGATCGGTTACTGATTCGTCCATTGCGTAGTGACTGTAGCGAAGGTCGTGGCTTGTCGCCGTGCCATGCGTCGATGCGCGAGCACACGCGCGTGAGGACTCGGTACTCGGAGTGCGATTGAGGTGACTAGCTCGTAGTAGACGTCGCCAATCTCATCGAGCGCTGCCCATCCACCGCTCGAGGCCTTCAACGTACCGAGTCGGGGTGCCTATAGTTCCGTCGCGCCGATGCTCAGCGATCCATGGTCGATTCGAATGTGGTGAGTTGGAGGCACGCTCTCATGGTTGTGAATGCTCTTCGTCCGGCACGCCGGCCATCGGCCATGCTCAAGTCGCGGACAGCCGTAGCGGGTGAGCACGTCGCCAACTTTGAGATCATTGCGCTTGGGATCAGCATGGAGCCGACGATCCGCCATGGTGACACGCTGCTGGTCAGCCCCGAGATTGAGCTCGCGCCGGGCCGCATCGTCGTCGCGATTCACGGCGCCGTCTGGATCGTGAAGCGCCTCGTGGAGGAATTCGGTGTCCTCGTGCTCCGCAGTGACAATGTCGATGAGCAAGTGTCGCTCGACGATGTCGAGGTGCAGGGCGTGGTCGTCGAAATACGTCGCACGGTCTGATGCGATCGGGCCGCTTCGTGGAAGTGCGCCCGTCGGTCGTCGGTAGCGTTGTTCCGGGTATCTACGTGTTTGGTTTTGTCGCCATGAGCGAGTAGGTCATGGGGATGGTGGGCATGTCAGCAGGCATGCGGTAGGTGCCGTCGGCGTGTGGTTCGAGGAAGGGCCAGCGCTGGAAGAAGGCGTAGTCGCGTTCGTGCAAGAAGTTGATGTGGAGACCGTTGTTCGCGAGGCTCGTTACCACCTCGCCGATCGGATGGCTCCATCCGTACAGCCTGGTGTGCTCGAACACTGCGTTTGGATCCGCATAGGAACCGCCTTCGTCCCATGCGATCGCTTCGGGTGAGAAGTAGCCGTTCTCGACGGTGAGGGTGTCGTCAGCGAGCACTTCCGAAAGCGGGTGCCCGTCGAGCATGTAGAGACGGCCACCGGGACGCAGCAGTTGCGCAACGATGTTGGCCCAGGCGCGCACGTCGGGGAGCCAGACGAGCGATCCCATGTTCACGTAGACGATGTCGAACTGTCGGTGCTGCAACGCATCGACGGCGTCGTAGACGTTGGCGGTGATGAAGTCGGCCTCGATGTTGAGTTCGCGGGCGAGGGTGCGGGCTTGCCGCATGGCGGCGTCGGAGAAGTCGAGGCCGGTGACGTGTGCGCCGAGGCGTGCCCACGACAGGGTGTCCATGCCGAAGTGACATTGCAGGTGCACGAGGTCGTTGCCGGCGACGTCGGTGAGCTCATCGAGCTCGAAGGGGTGGAGCGTGTTGCGGCCGGCTCGAAAGCCGGCGACGTCGTAGAAGCTGCTTGCGACGTGGATGGGGACACGCTCGTCCCAGTTCTCGCGGTTGGCGTCGATGCGTTCGGCGTCGGTGGTCATGCGGGGCGTCCTCGATAGTTGCAGTTGTGATGAGAACGCGCGGGGTGCGCAGGGGTTGCCGACTCGCGGCGGTGTTTGTATGCGGTGCGCGGCGCGGGACGGCTCGGCTGTCGCCGAGGCCGGGGCACGGTGCGGGCTGCGCCCGCCGTGCCCGGACAGTGTTTCGCCTGCCCTCCCACCCTATGCGAGGGCTTCGCCCTCGCGCTCCCTTTCCGGCATCTCGTGAGTTGTGGCGCCGACTCGATGGCGCGTGCGCGCGGTGCTCCGGTTCGGAGTCCGAGGTGAGTGTGTGGCTGCCGATTCGACGTGCTGTTGTGTGCGGTGCATGGCGTCGGACGGCTCGGCTGTCGCCGAGGCCGGGCGCGGTTGGCCGCTTCGCGGCTCCGCGCCGGACAGTGTTGTGTC
>JBAXNX010000069.1:0-7139 GCA_037133575.1 Chloroflexota bacterium | reverse complement strand
GGTAGAGGGCCATGACGAGTGCGGCGACCGTCAGGAGTCGACGGGTGTTTCGCACCCGCGAAGCGAGTCGTTCGTCACGGCTCGCCGCTCCTGCGTCAGATGCAATCAGCGGCATCATGCTGACACCCGTCTCAAAGCCGGAGAGTCCGAGCACGAGGAGCGGGAAGGCGAGGATTGCTGGCCGCAGCACGTCGCGGATGTCCCCACCGTAGCCGCGCATCGACTCAAACCAGCGATCCAGCACATCCGGATGCGCGACGATCTCGATGCCCCCCACGATCACGATGACGGCGTTCAGCGCGAGGTACACGGCGACTAGCGGTATGGCCACGACCACGGCCTCAGTGAAGCCGAACAGGAAGACCAATCCGAGCAATAGCAACAGCGCCACTGTCACCGCGACGGCGTGTCCTTCAATTGCGTGCGGGGCGTAAGGGTTCTCGAGCAGATGAACGGTGGCGTCCGCTGAGGACAGGGTGATCGTGATGATCCACGAAGTCGCAACGAACCCCAAGAGGATCAGGACGAGAAGCTTGCCTTGCCATGCTGGCAACAGGTCTTCGAGCATCCCAACCGAACCCTGTCCGTGAGGGCTCTCCGCCGCGACAGCCCGGTACATCGGCAGCATCTCCAGCAGCGTCAGGGCAACCACCAGCAATGTCGCGAGCGGGGAAAGGGAGCCAGCGGCGAGTACGGCGATCGCTGGAAGGTAGGAGAGCGTCGAAAAGTAGTCGACACCGGTAAGGCACATGACCTTCCACCACGGTTCAGCATGGGTAGTCTGCTGCGCGGTTGTCTCGAGGCCAACTGGGAGGACTCGATGCTCCAGCAGCCATCGGACGATCGGGCCAGTAGGTCGGTGTCGTCGTGCCGGACTGGGCAGGATGGCGGGGATCACGAGCCGCTGCGGTGGTTCGTTCAAGCTCGGCCTCTCCTGTTGCGTCAGTCGCAGCGTAAAGCATTCGTCATGCAGGCAGAGGCCCTCGAGCAAGCGCTTCAGCTACCCGATCCGATGGCAGCAACATTGAAATCGGACTGAACTGGCCGAGCCACAGCAGTCTTGCTTACGAATCGTGGCGCCCATGCTGGATACGTGGCCCGGCTCACCGAGCGAGCGTGGCCGCATGCCTATCTGGGGGACGTAAGGACAACAGTGCGCGAAGCCGCTCGCAGAGGCGGCCACAACCTGAGGTGAGCCTCAGGACTCACGGCTCCTGCTCATTCACGCCGGGCGAACGATCCCGCCACGCCTGCTTTACTGGCCGGGCGCAACGTGCTGGCATGACGTGGAATCAATGGCTCGCCGCTGCCACCCTCGCCTCGCTCCTCATCGCTGCCTGGACTGCTACGACCGGCCGCTAGTAGCGAGGGAATGCCATGTCCTGCTGCATTCGAGGGTGGCGCGCCGGAAACCCTTTGCCAAAGCGAGGGGTTGCCTGGGCCGAGAGTTGAAACCTGAGGTGGAGGGAGCCGCCGGTTCTTGTATTCACCACTGGTCGAACATCCGGATGAATGTTCAGTAGTCGCGTAAGTGACTCGGCGATCGGCGCTAGTACGCCCGACGCGGCCTTGGTGAGGCCCCGGGAGGGAGTGACGCTAAAACATGCAGCGCATGCGGGTCGCGGGAGCGCGTATACCGGTGCGGATTGGTGCGCTTTCGCACGCTTGTCAGCGTTACGGTCTCGCGTTCGCCGTTACGACTGACTCGCGTGCGACGTCGACAACCACGGCTCGATGGTCGGAGCCGGTAAGCGAGATGATCTGCTCAGAACAGACGCGGTACCCGCGTTCGAGGACGTGGTCGATGCGCAGGGCAAAGTGGCCGGTGGGGAAATGGGTCGGACTGAGGTTCCAGCCAGATGCGGCCAGTTTCAGGCGCGCCTGGCTTAAGAACGCCGCGAATGGTGGCGAGAGCGGGGTCGCATTGAAGTCGCCGATGGCGAGCAGTGGTCGATCGCCTTGCACCGCGACTTGCCGTTCGAGCACCTGGTATTGCTCTGCGGCGAGTCCGTTCGCCGCCGCGTTCAACGGCGGCATGATGTGGATCGCGAGCACAGTCACTCGTTCGCCGTTGACGTTCGCAGTGGCAATCACCGGGGCTCGGGCAGCATCCGAGAATGGAACATCCACCGCGTGGGCATCCTCGAGCGGATAGCGCGAGGCGAGCGTGACCCATGGCGAGTCCGTGGAGACGCTGTATGGATACGTATTGGCGAGCTCAGGGGAGAATGACTCGAGCGGCTGGTGCAGCTCCTGGAAGGCCACGATATCAGGGTGGGCGCGAAGGACATCATCAGCGAGGGCGCCGAGCTGCTGGTTGCTCATCAGCACATTGGCGGTCATGAGGCGCAGTCGTGCCGTGCTCGCGGGACACGTCTCAGCCGTCGCGACGTGGCTGTGATTCGTGAACATCAGCGCGGTCCCAACGAACGCTGGAAGCGCGACCGCCATCATCAAGTTGCCGGTGCCGCGTCGGAACCATGCGAACGATGCTGCGGCGAGGATCGCGAGGGGGACGAATGCGTACGGAGCGAAGTTCGCCCCGCCGTTCAACATCCACATGCTCAGGGGGCTCCCTTGTGGCGACTGCAGTTCCACATAAGAGGATGACAGGCCGGCGGAGGCTACGCACGCACGAATTCGAGGCCTCTCCCGCCTGATGCGGTTGGCGTCGGCCGCGCATACGACTCAGGTCGTCCCCATCCGCGCGGCCAGGCTGTCGACGTCAGACGACCGCCATGGCCTCCTCGGGATCGACCGGGAGCGGACGCCTTTGCTTCGACATGCTCCACAAGTACGGCACTGCGAGCACCGGCGGGGCATACATTAGCGCTCCCCATATCCATGCCTGCAGCCCGATCGGCAACCAAGTCACCGCCCAGACGTTCCACGGGCGGTTGTTGTGCATGACATGAAGGAACACTTCTTGCGCGGTTTTTGGGACGAGCAGCACGCCGAGGACGAGTAGCGCCACTCGCCAGGAGGGGAAGATGACGTCGGCCGTGGTCAGCACCCGGTACAGGACGGCAACAAGAAACAGCGTCTCGATGACATTCGGGAAGAAGACGAGCATGTCCTCCTGCCTGGTGAGCAAGATGGTTACTACTCCCAACACGCGCCAGGAAAAGGCTCCGAGGGCCACCCAGGCCAGTCGGCGATCCGGCCAGCGGAGCAGCAGGATCGTTGCAAACGCGAGGAACACCAGATCCATGCACTTGTCCCACTGCTGATAGATCGTCTGATCCTCGAGCGAGCGCGCACCCATCCCGAGCCAGTACCAGTCCCACTTGTCCACCTCGAGTGCCAGGACTGAACCGGCGAGTGGATACCGGAGCACCGTCGCAGCGGTCATGAGCCGGACGGCTGTGACGATCCATGGATTGATCACGAAACCGCTGTTCTGGAGAAGCGGCGTGAACAGGTCGCCGATTAAGACCACGAGTGCCGCGACGCCCAGTCGGATGAAGGGCATCGCGCGGTCGCTAGGGGCCCGTACCCGTTGTAGTGCCGCATGTGCGTGCATCATTGCGGCCCCTTACACACTGATGCTATCCGGCCCGACATTGCTCTCCGGGATTCGGCTCACGCTCGCTCTGAAGGTGCCCTGCCACCTCCCCGATATGGGTGATGAAGGTACTGTTACGCGTGTGAGCTCGTCCTCGCCTCAGTCGATTCCGAGAGTGCGGGCCTGACTATTCTAGCCACAGCCCGTACCGACTCGGGCCAAGCGCGATCTCTTCGGAAGTCAGCGCGCCGAAATGCCTCGTGCGAGCACGGTCTGCAACGTGGCATCACCGACAGTCAAATAAATCTCGCCGTCGGAACGCGCCAGCGAGAACTGCATGCGTCGCTCCAATCGCGCGACGAGCTGCGAGAGCCACGCGCGGTCGAGTGCGAAGACTTCGAGCTTCTCGGCGCGATAGATCTTCGCCGCCGCGAGCTTGATAGCCCATCGCTCAGGATCCTTATGCGTGTACACGGCAACGCGCGGAGCAGCCTTGCTCGCGCGATGCAATCGCTCTGGCTCGGGCAATCCGATGTCGATCCACGCTTGCATCGCGCCGGTGAGATCGCGAACGGCGATCGCCGGATCGTCGGGGTCTGACAAGCCCTTGGAGAAGGCGATGCCTTCGGCGTATTCGAGGCAATACGCGACAACACGAGTGAGGAGATAGTCCGCCGTCTCGCTGGGATGCTGCGCGACGCGCAGGTTCAGCGTCTCGTACACCGCGCGATCGGAATCGGCGAGCTCGATATTGAAGGTGTAAATCGTCGCGCCGAGCGCCATGGGGTGCCGAATTTCGTGAACGGGGGGTGACGGCGAAGGTTACGCCACGGCCGGAGCGCACGTCGAAAATCTCTAAAGTCACAAACGGTGACTGAGATGCCCTCGCGAGAGAATCACCCGGCCACGTGAGCGTGTCGGGCAAACTCGGCGAATCGGGCTGGGCGTTCACCTGCCACGACGCCATGCCTGAAAGAGCATGCCTCGTCGCGGCCTATCGCAGAGCGGGCAATCCGAGCGCAGGCAGTTCGACTGCCGTGCCCACCGTTGTACCCAAGGCATCTGGAACTACGGCACCTCCGATATCAAGCGCCCGCACCGAGTCCACTGGCACCACCTCCGGCTCGTCAGGGAATGGGACGACCGAGCCTTGTGCAGCCACCGGAATCGCTGGCTCCCCGATCGACACGTTCGGTACGGCACCAGTCACGAGGTCGGGCGCGGCAGCTACCAACGAGTCAACAGCCAGAATGGATCCAAGGACGCCGGTGGCGAGTGGCGCCACCACTGGTTCGAGTTGGGCATCGAGGAGTGTTCCTATCGCGGGAACGTTCACCGTTCCTCCACCCCGGGGCGAAACAGGCCGCTCTGCAAGCGACTCGGTTGACTCCTCGGGGGTTGCGGAAGCACCCGGGACGGAGTCCGCCCCACCGCCAGCGGTCGCTGGCGTCGCAGTGACGCTCGTCAGCGCGGAGGTCGGGACCGGTGTTTGGGTGCTGCCCCCGCTGATGACGTCAGACGGCATCGCGACATCCGGCGGTCGCGTGCCCGTCATCTCGAACCGCAGTGCAGACTGCGCGCCCTCATACGCTGCAGGGGCGACAGCAGTGATGACCACAGCTGTCATGGCCGTCGCAACAGCGACAGCTGCAGCCTTCGCGCTGAACAGGGCGACGATCTGAGCAAACAGCCCCTGCGCCAGCGTGGCCGCCTCCGATAGTCCCGATCCCCACAATGGCGCAGGAAACAGAGGCAGCAAGCCGCGCGCCTGCTCATGCCGGCGAGATGTCTCTGCCAGGTCGCAGCAATTGGCGCACTCATCGAGGTGCGCCTCGAGCGCTCGGCGTTCGGCCGCCGTCCCCTCACCATCCATCCAGGTCGTCAGGATCCGGCGCGCAATCACGCAGCGGCCCGCTCGATCGGATGCAACGCCCTCAAAGCGCTCGGCGAACGAACGACGTGCTCGCCAGAGCAGCGTCTCGACCGCAGACTCACTGCAATCCAGGTCGCGGGCCAGCTCTGCGTAGCTCTGCCCCTCGATTTCCCGCAGATACAGCGCCAGCTGCTGCCGGGGCGGGAGCGCGCCCAGAGCCTGCAACGCCAGCCGACCCTGATCCTTGCGCACGAGCAGGTTCAGAGGGTCGGGCTCATCGTGGGCGGGATCCACTTCGAGTGCCACGGTGCGCGGCAAGACGCTGCGAGAGCGGAACGAATCCACGATGGCGTTCCGCGCGATGCGGAACAGCCATGGCCGCACCGTCGCCGCGTCGCGGACGTCGGGAAGCCCGCGATAGACCTTGGCCCAGATTTCCTGGCAGATGTCTTGCGCCTGCTCGCGGTCACCCAGGGATCGCTGGACAAAGTTGAACACGGCAACCGCGCACTCCCGGTAAAGCGCGTCGAATTCGGCGTGGCTGGGGTGGTCCAACAGTTCTGACTGCATTGCTGTGGATCGTCCTACCAGAGGCATCGCAGGCATCTAACGACGCTCGTTAGTTGGGCGAAAAGCACCTGTACGTTCGCCGTGAAAGCGGCTGCTTCGCTCTACCCTGCCATCGCCGACATCGCCGTGAATCGCTCGCAATGAATTTGCAAGCCGCTGGTCCGCAAGATCGTTCAACTCGTGGCCGTCTCTATTGGCATGAACCAGACGCACACCCAGTTAGCAGATGTCGCCGGGCGTCAGCAAGATCAGCGCGGCGGCCGTCCGAATACGCCATCGCCGGCAGCCGAGGTCCCTAGCCGTGGAGGGGAGAGGAAGCGGCCAGTGATTGTGTCGGCGCAGGCAGGCAAGCCTCGAGTGCTCGTCATCGACGATGACATCGAGTACGCCGGGTACATCGCTAGTTCGCTTGCCGATCGCTTCGAGCCCCGAGTGGCACCCTCTGCGGCGGCAGGCCTCGCCGATCTCCGAGCCGCGCCGTTCGAGGCACTCGTCCTCGAGCGCTGGTTGCACCATGGGCATCGTGCGTTGTCGTTGGCACGGCTGGCGAAGGAGCTTCGACAGGACTCGGTGGTCGTCTTCACCTCGCGCCTTTGCGAGTCGGGCCAGTTCGTCGGGCGTTAGGACGGGGACGGGCACGACCGGCACGATGGGCGGTTCCATCTGGGTCATAGGACTTTCGTCGATCTCGTCGGCCTTCACCGCCCATTTGAAGAAGGCTTGGAGCGCTCGGTAGCGGTTACTCACAGTGGCGGGTTTGTATTGGGCTCGGAGAGAGACGATGAACGCCTCGATGTGCTCACGAGCGAGGCTGCCGATCTGAAGAGGCATTCCCGCGTCGATCAAGAATGCCTCGAATAGCCGAAGCGCCTCGCTGTAGGTCGTGATTGTCCGCTCGGCCTTATTCCCAGCCTGTAGCGAGAGACGCCACGACCGTGTGCAGTCGGCGATCGAGGGGGAATAGAGGCCGCTCAGGGTCGGGCGAGTGGCAGTAGAACGCACAGTGAACCTCCCAAGTGCGGGTCGGAGGTTCACCCCCGGTTATCCGCTCCTGAGCCACTGTGCTAGGTCTTCGCCGTTGTTTGTAGTTGGGCGAAGACGGCCTAGACGTTGCTACGTCTAGGGTTTAGTGGAACTGGAGCGGGAGACCGGATTCGAACCGGCGACCCTCTGCTTGGGAAGCAGATGCTC
>JBAXNX010000068.1:0-7217 GCA_037133575.1 Chloroflexota bacterium | reverse complement strand
TAGCGAGGCTAGCGAGGCTAGCGAGGCTAGCGAGGCTAGCGAGGCTAGCGAGGCTAGCGAGGCTAGCGAGGCTAGCGAGGCTAGCGAGGCTAGCGAGGCTAGCGAGGCTTCCAGAAGGCCCGCACGGTACACTGGTAGGGCTGTCAAGCACTCGACATCACGCCGTTCCCGCCGCACACGTCGCGCGCCCCTCTCGGGCGTGCACTCGTCGAGGAGATCCCCGTGCGCGGATGGCGTCTCGCTTCGCTCGTAACCCGGCCCCTCATGTCTCGATACGGCGCCGCGCGACTGCTCGTGAGCTTCGCGCTGCTCTCGATGGCCACATCTTGCTCGATGCTCTCGAAGTCAGACGACTGGTCCGAGGCGGGTGTCGCGCAGGGTGACCAGGGCGTGCAGGCGATGGTGATCAACTCGCAAGTGGTCACCGGTCAGACCCGCCTCGCGTTCGGCCTGTTCGCCTCGAACGGCACGCTCGTGCAGGACGCGACCGGCAAGGTGCGTCTCTACAAGCTCGATGCGAACAACAAGCCGACCGCCGCCGGTGAGCAAGAACTGCGCGCGGTTGCGATTCACAACCCCAGCGGCAGCGACAAGACGCCGCTCGCAACGATGTACATCGCCAACGCCGACATCGCCGGCAAGGATTGGTGGGGCGCCGAGCTGCTGGTGAAGGCGGGCGGCAAGCAATACCAGCACCTGCGCACGCGCTTCTTCGTGTCAGAGAAATCGAATGTGCCTGCGGTTGGCTCCGCCGTCCCGCACACCACGCAGCCGACCACCCGCGACGTGAAGGACGTGTCCGAGATCGACTCCTCGATGCCACCGCGCCCCGAGCTGCACTCGATGACGGTCGCCGCAGCGATCGACAGCAAGCAGCCCACGGTCGTGGCGTGGGCCACCCCGGCGTTCTGCCAGACGCGCTTCTGCGGGCCGGTCATCGACGAGGTCGTCGCCCCGCTCGCGAAGGAGTACGCGGGCAAGGCCAACTTCATCCATATCGAGCCGTACCGTCTCGCGGATGCGCGGCAGGGCCGGCTGATCCCGATCCCCGAGATGGCGCAGTGGGGGCTGGCGAGCGAGCCGTACATCTTCGTCGTCGACGCCAAGGGCAACGTGGCTGCGCAGTTCGAGGGCATCACCGCGAAGGACGAGGTCGCAACCGTGCTCGATCGACTGTTGAAGAACTAGCGATGGCCGACTCCATCGACACGACGACGGGGAAGCCCGACTACACGACGCTGACGTTCCCGGCGCCGCCAGCACATCGTCCGTACGTGATCCTGAACATGGTCGAGTCGCTCGACGGTCGCGCGACCATCGAGGGCAACGAGCGCGGCCTCGGCTCAACCGTTGACCAGGGCTTGATGCGCGAGCTACGCGTGCACGCGGATGTCGTCGTCAACGGTGCATCGACGCTGCGCGCGAGCGGTACCTCGCCGCGCCTCGGCAACTCGGCACTTGAGGCCATTCGCATCGAACGCGGCAAGTCGCGCTCACCGTACGGGGCGGTGTTGAGCCAGTCCGGAGATCTGCCACTCGACCGCCTCTTCTTCACCTCAACCGAGTTCCAGGCGTACATCTATCTCTCGTCCGCAGCGTCCGAGGAGCGTCGGGCCGCGATCGAAGCGACCGGACGTGGCGTCATCGTCGTCCCAGAGGGCGACGAGGTGCGCTCGATGCTCGCGCACATGCGTACCGAGCTCGGTGCTTCACTCGCACTAGTCGAGGGCGGCCCGACGCTCAATGGCGCACTACTCGAAGCCGGCTTCGTCGACGAGATCTTCGTGACGCTGGGCCCGGTGCTGGTCGGCGGGCGTGACCCACTCACGATTATCCACCAGCGGCGGGAGCGCTCGAACGACGGCACCCGCCACCTGCGACTGCTCCACGCGCACGCCAACCCCGACACAAACGAGGTCTACCTGCGCTACCGCCTCGTCCCCGCCTCGGTGCCCGGGTAGCGGCCCCGACTGGAGCCGACGCAGCTCCGTAGCGACCGCTTTCGGTACGATGGCTCAGCCGCCTCTCGGTTGCGAATTGGATTCTGCTCCCGTGCATCTGCTTGCCCTCGTCAGACCTCGAAGGCCGCGCCTGTTCGCGTTGCTTGCGGCGTGCGTCGCTGTGGCGCTGGTGTGCCTCGGCTCGGCCTCGCAGCCGGCACAGGCGGGTCAAGACTTCGGTGCGGAGTACGAGGGATACAGTACCGACGGCTCGACCGTGCACGTGCTGATCGGCGCCGCGGTCGTGCAGATCCAGATCGACCTCGGACATGGCATCGAGCCGGTCGCGAGTATGTGTCCCGTGGGTGTGGCGATAGCGGATGTGCCGCTCGACAACGGCGCGTTTCGCGTCGACCGCAAGATCTACGTTGACGAACACCAGTCCGTCTCGATTGTCGGCTTCTTCGACATGCCCTTCTTCGACGCAGTCGGCGGCACACTGCGCATCGAGCCCGAGGCCGGGCAACCGTGTAAGGCACGCACCGCGGTGTGGCGCGCGAGCCGCTCCGCAGGCGGAATGGCAGCGCCGCGCAACGGTCTCGGCACCGTCATCGTGACGACTGGCACGGTGTATCGAGGCGCCACCGATACGCCAGCGGGCACCGTGCGCATCCGCACCAACGATATCGGCAGTGGCATTGAGCAACTCTCCATCTCGGCACGCGATGGGAACTGCACATACGAGCGCACGCTGAACACGCCGTTCGTTCGCTACGACGTTGGTGTCTCCATGGACTACACCGACACGAGCCAGACACGACCGTGGCGCGTGGTCGTAGTCGGCTCCACATTGACGGTGCGAGGCGGCGCAATCCTTGGCGGCGTGGGCAGCTGCCCGACGCTGCCCGTGTACTTCGTCGCGGACCAGGCAACCCCGCCCGTCGCGACGCCAACTCCAATCCAGGTCACAACGACGAGCCCGCCGCCAACGGTGATCACGGCACCTCGATTCACCACGGGCACATTCCCACGCAGCGGAACAGGCATCGCTGTCTTCGGTGGCGGCACCAACGTCGAGCTCGTCACGGCCTCGAGTTGCCCGGGCACGACAGCGGTGTTCTTCGCGACCAACCCCGCGGGCCAGTTCGTGACATTCGTGCCCGCAGCGACGGTTGCCTCGGTGAATGCGAGTTGGAACGTCCTCTTCCCAAGCGGGATCCCCACGAACACGCCCATCGTCGTTCGCTGCTCGTAGCGCCGCTGTACCCATACCCCCCGGTAGGGGGTATACTCCCTCGGAAGCACGAGGAGTACGCCATGCCACAGATGACGCTGTACGCGCCCGCCATCCACTGCGAGCACTGCATTGAGACCATCCACCGCACCGTCGACGCCGTCCCCGGCGCCCGCTTCCTGAACGGGTCGTGGGAGGCCCGCAGCTTCAACGTCGACGTCGATAACGGAGGCGTACTCGATGCGGTCGCGACGGCCCTGGCCGCCGCGGAGTACCCATTGGGTGATGCGGCCGAGGCCGCTGCTGCGGTGGCGGCGGCGGCCGACGCACCCACGCACCCCGACTACCGCGTGACGCGCACCGAGGTCGGCGCCGACGTGAACTACGCTTGTCCGTGCAGTTGCGACGCCGGATTCGCGCTCGACCGCTCCAAGGCGGAGCAGGCCCCGGAGTCCTGCTGCTGCGGGCGGCTCATCCTCGTCGGCCCCGAGGCATCTTCGAAGCTGCGCGCTGAGCTCGGGGACGCGGCGCGATACCACGAGGTCGACGTACAGACCGTGACGATGCCGTGGGGCCAGCCGATGGAGGTGGCACTTGCCACGCCGCGCGGTGGCGCTGAGCACGGCTCGGGCGACACGCCGTCGCTGATCAGCTTCCTCCCCGGCGGCGGGCACTGACATGCACGACGAAACACAGCACGACGCGCTGAAGCGGCTCGCGTATATCGAGGGCCACCTCGCGGGCGTGCGCAAGATGATCGAGCAGGACCAGTACTGCGTGGACGTACTGAAGCAGACGTTCGCGATCCGTCGCGCCATCGAGAAGCTCGAGGCCAAGCTGCTCGAGGGGCACCTGCACGGGTGCGTCGTCGAGGGCATCCAGGATGGCGAGACCGAACGCGTCGTCGGTGAGCTGCTCGAGCTGTACTCGCTCGCGAATAAGTAGCCAGACGTGACGACACCTGCACCAACCTCGAACGCCACGAGCACCGTGCTCCGACTCGGCGTGCAGGGCATGACCTGCGCTTCGTGCGTGCGTCGCGTCGAGCGAGCACTGGGTGGTGTGGCGGGCGTCGAGCGGGCGTCTGTGAACCTCGCTACCGAGGAAGCGCTAGTCACCCTCGATCCCAGCGTGTCCGCAGACACACTCGCGGCCGCCGTCGACCACGCAGGCTATCGCCTGATCGTGCCCGGCGCCGACCAGAGCGAGGACGACGCCCGCGACCACCTCGAACATGAGCGACGGCGCGATGAGCGCGACCTCCGCGCACGCATGCTGTTCGCGCTGAGCGCGGCTGCATTCCTGATGGTCGCGATGTGGTGGCAACAGGTGCCAGCACTGGCGGCGATCCCTGAGTCCGTGATGCACCCGTTGTTCTTCCTCGTGGCCACACCCGTGCAGTTCTGGGCCGGCTGGCGATTCATCTCGCCCGCCTGGCGGGCCGCTCGGCACGGCACGTCTGACATGAACACCCTGGTCGTGCTCGGAACGCTGGCGGCCTATGGGATTTCCACGGTCGACACGTTCATGCCGACGTTGTTCGCCTCGATCGGCGGGCACGCGATGTACTTCGACGCCGCGGCGACGATCATCGCGCTCGTACTACTCGGCCGCTGGCTCGAGGCCCGCGCGAAAGGACAAACCGCTCAGTCGGTACGCGCGCTGATCGCGCTGCGGCCACAGCACGCGCGCGTGCTTGAGGATGGCGAGGAGTTCGAGATCCCGATCGCAGCCGTGCAGCCGGGTGACCTCGTGATCGTGCGGCCGGGCGAGCAACTGCCCGTCGACGGGACCGTCGAGGACGGCGCATCGACCGTCGACGAATCGATGCTGACCGGCGAATCGCTCCCGGTGGAGAAGCACGGCGGCGACCACCTCTTCGGCGGCACGCTGAACACTACGGGTCTGCTGCGCATGCGCGCGACCGCCGTCGGTGCGGACTCTGCACTCGCACACATCATCCGAATGGTCGAGGATGCGCAGGCCTCGAAGGCCCCGATTCAGCGCCTCGCCGACTCAATCGCAGCGGTGTTCGTGCCGATCGTGCTCGTGATCGCGGCGTTGGTGTTTGCCGGCTGGTGGGCCTTCGGTCCGCAGCCATCACTGCTGATCGCAGTGCTCAATGCGATCACGGTGCTGGTGATCGCGTGCCCATGCGCGCTCGGCCTCGCTACGCCGACGGCAATCATGGTCGGAACCGGGCTCGGCGCCCAGCACGGCGTGCTCATCCGTGACGCCGAGGCACTCGAGCGCGCGCGGCGCATCGACACCGTCGTGCTCGATAAGACCGGCACCATCACCGAAGGCCGCCCCGAAGTCACAAGCATCACGCTGCTCCCGAGCACCACGCTCGAGTCGCACGAGCTCCTGCGACTCGTCGCCTCCGCCGAGCGTGGCTCCGAGCATCCACTCGCCGCGGCAATCGTGCGTGAAGCCGAGCGCCGCGCGATCGAGCTCGCATGGCCGTCGCTGTTCACAGCCGTCGTCGGCCAGGGCATCGATGCCACCGTCGCCGGTCACCGCGTGCTGGTCGGCACGGCCGGACTGCTTGCGACCGCAGCCATCGACGCGAGCAGCCTCGACGCCATCGCGAGAGCAGCCAGCGAGGATGGCGCCAGCGCGCTCATGGTCGCTGTGGACGATCAGCCCGCGGGCGTCATCGCAGTCGCTGACCGGATGCGGGCCACCTCACCAGAGGCGATCGCACGGCTCGAAGCGATGGGCGTGCAAGTGGTGATGCTGACGGGCGACCAGCAGAGCGCCGCCGAGGCCATCGCCGCGCTCGCCGGCATCCGGCGCGTGATCGCGAACGTGCGACCGGAGGGCAAGACCGATGTGGTGCGCTCGCTCCAGCGTGAGGGACACGTCGTGGCGATGGTGGGTGATGGTGTGAACGACGCGCCGGCGCTGGCCGCCGCGGATGTCGGCATCGCGATGGGTGGCGGCACCGATGTCGCGATCGAGACCGCACCGGTAACGCTGATGCGCGCCGACCTGCGGAGCGTAGCCACTGCGATCGCGCTCAGCCGCGCGACGATGCGCGTGATGCACCAGAACCTGGTCTGGGCGTTCGGCTACAACGTGCTGCTGATCCCGATTGCCGCGGGGGCCGGCTTTCTCTTGTTCTCGATCATCCTCGACACCGTGCAACCGGCGCATCAGATGGCCGGCATGATGATGATGCCGCCGCCGACCGTGCCACTCTGGCTGCGGCCAGTGTTTGGCGAGATCGGGTTCCTGAACCCGATCATCGCCGCGGCTGCGATGGCCCTCTCGTCAGTCTCCGTGATAGCGAACTCACTGAGACTGCGCAACGCACGCGTCGAGTAACCCCGACTACCTCGCAGCGCGGTCACGCAGCCAGACGACGAACCGGAGCGCTGACCACGTGTCGTCCACGGCACAGACCTTGTTATCACCAGCCCCGCGTCGAGGCCGTACGCGCGGACGGCAGCCTCAGTCAGATCCGTAGCGACGCCCGAACTGCGCTTCGGCCATGCCACCCACAGACCACCCGCCGGCGTGAGCGCGGCAGTGCAACGCCCAAAGCCACGTTCGAGATCCGCGCTGCGTGCACAGAACAACAGCGCGACATCGACCGGCGCACGAAGTGCTCGCAGCACCCGTGCATCCTCGGGCAGCGGTTCGAGTGTGATCGGGAAGTCCGCGGGTGCGCCCACCAGGGCAACACGCGTCCCAGGCTTGATGCCGAGCTTCGTTGCGAGCGGCGTCCCTGAGTAGCCGGCCATCTGCGCTCCTTCGCGCACGCTAGCACGCCATTCGCCCGTTTGTGATCGTCCCCGCACGTGGTGATCTCTCACGTGCGGGAGGTGTCTCGATGCCGATGGATGACGCGAGCGAGTTCGTGCGGGCCGTAGTGCGCCCGACCGTGACGTGGTGCCTAGTGGCCGCTCAAGTTGGCCTCGCGGGGTTGTGGGCAGTCGGCTACCCGGATGCGAAGGACGCCGCGGCAATGCTCGGGCCATTCACGATGATGGCCGCCACGTTCTACTTCAAAAGCCGCGACGAGGCTCGAGCAATTG
>JBAXNX010000067.1:0-7226 GCA_037133575.1 Chloroflexota bacterium | reverse complement strand
AGACGGACGGCCCGGTTGCCGTCGTCGACATCGGCTCCAACTCCATCCGCCTCGCGATCATCGAGACTGATGGTCATGACTTCCTCGACGTGATCGAGGAGGCGCGCGCGGTTCCGAAGCTGATTCGCGACGTCAACGCGCACGGCAGCCTGTCCGACGAGAGCATCGAGACGGTGCTCGACGTGCTGCGCGACTTCATGGCGATCGCACGGGGGAGCCGCGCGCGAGAGGTATATGCAGTCGCGACCTCGGCGGTGCGTGACGCCTCGAACGGCAGTGATCTGGTGGCGCGTGCGGCGTCCGAACTCGGGATGCTCGTGGAGATCGCGCCGGGCACGCAGGAAGCCGAGTACGCGTTCACCGGCGCGGTGCATGGGCTGCCGACCGACCGGGGCATCGTCATCGACATCGGTGGCGGCAGCATGGAGGTCGTGCGGTTCGCCGGTCGCGAGCTGATTGGCGCGTGGACGCTGCCACTCGGTGCGGTGCGACTGGCTGATGACTTCACGCTCTCTGACCCGCCACGTCCCAAGCAGCTTGATGTGCTGCGCGCGCACGTCGAGCGCGTGTGGAGCGAGGCAGGCATTGCGCCGATCGCGCCGGGTGAGCAGTTCGTTGGCACGGGTGGCACCGTGCGCAATCTCGCGAAGGTCGACCGGGCTGGTCGGCGCTATCCGCTGCCGCGGCTGCATGGCTATGGACTGCCCGTCGATCGCCTCGAAGCGGTCGCGGACGAACTCGCACGCCGCGAGACGCATGATCGCGCTGACCTGACGGGGCTGAACCCGGACCGTGCCGATACGATCGTCGTCGGGGCGACGGTGGTGCTGAGCGTGCTGCGTATCGTGGGAGCGAGTGAGCTGCTCGTCTCCGGGCAGGGGCTGCGCGAGGGGATCGCGCTCGCGCATGGCGGGCACGGCCATGCGAGCATCGACGAGGTGCGCGAGGCTGCCGTGCGACGGCTGCTGCATCGCTTCGGCGCGTCGTTCGAGGCGGTGCGAGCACGCGCGTCAGTGCTCGATGCGCTGATGGGGACCCTGCAGCCGACGCTCTCTGCCGATGTCGAGGCAGCGCTCCGCGAGGCGGTCGCGCTGCTCGATGTGGGGCGCGTGGTCGACTACTACACGCGTCATCGCCAGACCGAGGCGATCCTCGTGGCACACGGCATCGCGGGCTTCTCGCATCGTGAGGTGGCGTTGATCTGCGCGCTGGTGCGACAGGCGGGCAATGAGCGGTTTAGCACGCTGTCCTACGAGCCGCTCGTGATACCTTCGGACGTTGCGAGCCTGAGCGAGGCCTCGACCATCCTCGCGGCGTGCGACGAGGTGGCGCTGCGTGTGCCGCCCGGCGCGTCGCTGATTTCCGTGGCAAATGAGTCGGCGGTCACGCTGGCGGTGCGCGATTCGCATGGGAGCCGGAACCTGAGCGTCCTCGGCGGCCGGTTCGCGCGCGCGTTCGGTGTGCCGCTCGTACTCGCAGGCGTCTGAGCGCCACGGTTGCGGCGTTAACCTACGAGCTTCGAGCGAACCCTGAGGCACGTCGAATCGCCGACCAGAGCAGGCCGCGCCGCAGTATCAGTGCGTGTTGACCACGAAAGTAATAACTTGCTAGCCTACCGAAATGAGTCCCGACCGTCCGCTGGAAGTTGAGTGGCAGTTTGACGCGCCTGACCTCGAGGCGGTCGATGCCTGGCTGCGCGCGCAACCCGCGTACGCGGCGCTGACCATCGTGCCGTCGGGCGACGGCGTGCAGCACGACACCTACTACGACTCCACGGACTGGCGCGTGTATCTCGCCGGCTACTCGTTCCGCATCCGCGAGCGCGGTGTGGGCGCCCAGGCGACGCTGAAATCGCTCGGCGGTGTCGACAACACCGGGCCGGTCGCGCGTGCCGAGATCAACGAACCGATTCCTGACACGACACCGCCGAGCGGTGACGGGCCGGTCGCCTCACGGTTGCGGCTGCTGCTGTCTGGCGCGGAGCTCGGGCCACTGTTCACGGTGCGCACGCATCGGCGCACGTGGGACGTGCGCTCGGGCGAGCGTGCCGTGGCCGAGATCGCGCTCGACGACACGACAGTCGAGGCAGGGACGACCTCGGCGCAGCTGCGCCGCGTCGAGGTCGAGGAGACCGACGACGGCGGCCTGAACGAGGTCGAGGCGCTCGTCGAGGCGCTGCGCACCGCGAACGGCCTGGTCGCCGTACCCGGCGCGAAGTTCGCGGCGGGCCTCGCCGCAGCCGGGCTGTACCCTGCACCGCCTGACCTCGGTCCACACGAGCTGTCGCGCGAGGACACGAGCGCAGCACGCGCGCTGATCGTGCTGCGGTGGCGCTTAAGTGACTTCCTCGCGCACGAGTCAGGCACAGCGCTTGGCGAGGATCCGGAGCAGTTGCACGACATGCGTGTCGCAGCTCGACGGTTGCGCGCGGCGTTCCGAGTGTTCCGCGACGTGCTGCCTCCCGCGCTCGTGCGGCGTGGCGAGGCTCTGCGTGAGATCGGCGAGGCGCTGGGCAGCGTGCGTGACCTCGACGTCCAGATTGAGCGGTTCGAGGGCATGCGCTCGGCTTCATCGTGGGACGACGCCAACGCGATCGCGCCGCTGGTCTCAATGCTGCGCGAGCAGCGGGAACCGGCCCGCAACGTCTTGCTCGACCTGTTCATGAGCGACCGTTATCGGCGGTTCGTTGCGGAGATGCGGACGATGCTTGCCATCGAGGCGTCGACGGAAGGCACAGAGTCGGCCGACGACTTTGCTCGGGCGCATGTCCGCGACGATGCGCGGCGCTTCATCCGGGCGGCGAACGCACTCGAGCCGACCTCGCCGCACGCGGAGTACCACGAGCTGCGGAAGCGCGGAAAGCGCCTGCGCTACCTGCTGGAGTTCTTCGCCGACTGCTGTGGGACGACCGGAGCACGCGCTTTGCGACTACTGCGAGTCTCGCAGGACCGGCTCGGCGAGTTACAGGACCTCGAGGTGACTGACGACCGACTGCGCGAACTCGTGCGCGCGCAGGGGAGTGCGCTGCCCGTGGAGACGCTGGTGATGATCGGGCGACTGACAGAGCAGTATCGTGCGCGCGGCGAGTCGATCACGTCGCGCAACGAGCGAGAGATCCGGCCGTTGCTGCAGATGATCGACCGTCTCCGCGATCGGATGCGCCAACGTCGAGCTGACGATGCCTCCGAAGACCCTGAGCCCGAGTTCCCGGTTGAGGGCTCGCCGGCTGATGAGGAGCTGCGTGCGCTCGTGGTGGCTGCGACGCGGCTGCAGCCGTCGGTGGCGCGATCTCGCGGCCTACGGAACGTGCTCGCGCGATTGTTGCGCGGGACGCGCGAGGGCGACCGCTAGGGCTTGAGCAGCCCCGGCTCGGGCTTGCCGCCCGGGTATTCGAAGACGACCTCGCGGTCGACGTCGAGCAGCGACTCGTCCTTGTCCTCGTACTTGAGGCGCGAGAGTAGGTCGCGCAGCACGTTCTTGTGTGCACGGTGCTTATGGTTCGCGCGCACGATCGTCCACGGCGCGTCGCTGTGATGCGTACGCTCGAGCATCTCATCGCGGGCGTGGCTGTAGTCCTCCCAGCGATCCTGCGCGACGGCGTCGAGCGGGCTCGACTTCCATTGCTTCAGTGGATCACGCTGGCGGTCTTCGAGCCGCTCGGCCTGCTCTGACTTCGAGATGTCCAGATAGTACTTGAAGAGCTGGATGTGCTCACGGATCAGCAAGGACTCAAAGTCTGGAGCGCTTGCCCAGAAGTCTTGGAGCTGCGCGTCGGTGCAGAACTTCATCACGCGCTCAACGCCTGCGCGGTTGTACCAGCTGCGATTGAAGAGGACGAACTCCCCGGCTGCGGGTAGGTGCTCGACCCAACGCTGGAAATGCCACAGTGTCTGCTCGCGGTTGCTCGGCGCCGGCAAGGCGACGATGCGCGTCTCACGCGGGCTGGTGTATTCCGTGAGGCGCTTGATGGTGCCGTCCTTGCCGGCGGCATCGCGACCCTCGAAGATCACGAGCAGCTTTTCGCCGGTCGCAATGAGATGGCGCTGCGCCTTCACGAGCTCGATCTGCAGTGGCTCGAGCTCCGCCGCCTGCTCGTCCTGCTTGCTCATGCTCGACCTGGCTTTCGTCTGCGGATCAGCGCCGGATCAGGGGCGCGTTGTTCGGGCCGAACACTTCCATCGCACCGAGGGCATACGAGCTGTCACCTCGTGAGCCCTGGACCTTCACATAGCGTGCGGTACGCGCGAAGCCGTTCGGCGTCTCGCGCGTGCGGAGCCCGGGCTGGGACGCTTCGTTGTAGATCTGCGGGTCGCCGAACTGCTTGCCGTCCGTCGAGAACGTCAGCACGTAGTTGTCGTTGTTGTCGGCCTGCAGCGTCACCTTGGTAATTGTCGTGCTTTCGCCAAGGTCGAGGATCACCCACGAGTTGGGATCCGGTAGTGCGACGGCGCGCTCAGCATCGAAGTAGGGCAGGCCCTCGGGCGGGATGGGATCGGTGAGCAGCGCGCTGAACTTGCCTGAGCGGGGCGTGTAATTCGCGCGGACCGTCACTTTCCCGCGGCTCGCGAGGATCGTGAGCTCCGGCGTGACAGCGTTGGTGCGCGTGGAGGTCGGGCCTTCGCCAACCTCGTTCACTGCGCGCACGGTGAAGGTATACGACGTGCCGTTCTCGAGGCCGGTGACTGTGGCCTTGAGTGTGGTGGCATCGGCTGTGCTCACCTCGATGTTGCCGGGCTCGACGCGCACGATGTAACGCGAGACGCGCGAGCCGCCGTCGTCGAGCGTTGGCTTCCAGGTCACGACAGCTTGGCCGTCGCCCTTCACGGCTGCGTCCGCCTCGATCACCGGCGCAGCAGGCAAGCGCTTGAGGCGACCTTGCTCGGTGAGCACATCGACACGCCCGAGCGAGTAGAGGTTGTCGCCGCCAAAGCCCTGGATGCGCACGTATCGAGCAGTGCGCTCGAAGTCCTGCGGCGTGACACGCGTGCGGAGCCCGACATCCTTGCTTGCGGGCGCCGCCCAGGGCTCGGTGAAGCGCTTGCCGTCCGTCGAGAATGTCACGATGTAGATGTCGTTCGCGTCGCCTTGCAGCGAGATCTCGCTGAGCGAATGCGAGCCACCGAGGTCGATTGTCACCCAGCTCTCCGTGTCGTGGAGCTCGACTGCGCCTCGATCGTCGTTCCAGTCTGTGCCGTCGGGCAGACGGCCGGTGTTGACGCCAATGACGCTGCCGAACTGGCCGAAGGTTGGCTGGTAGTTCGCTCGCACGGCCATGTCGCCATTGGTGGCGCGGACGGCCCCCTCATCGGGGCGGTTGGGTCGCGAGAATGCGTAGGCCGACACAGTTCGCAGTCGATCCTGCGACAGCAGGGGCCCGCTCGCGACGAGTTCGACGCGATTCCAGATGGTGAGGGCGGAGCCTTCGCTCCACGGGCGAGCCTTCGCGTCCTTCAGTGCGTCCTCGCGCAGCGTGGGGTCGAGGGCGCGCAGGCGCTCCACGTAGTTCTTCTGCAGGGTGAGATCGCCACGGTTGCGGAAATAGTCGAGTGGTACGGCTCGAGCGATATATCCCGGTCGTGGGTGGGGCTGCGCGGGCATGCGCGCGACAAAGGCATCAGATAGCCCGAACGTATCGAGCACGGTGACCTGCGGGCCGGCGAGGTAACCGTACTGGCCGGTTGCAGTGCCACTGACGGTGACTGGGCCGTAGAGATCGCTGTAGCGACGAAGGATCAGGCCGAGGGTTGGGGCGTCGATCCCTGTAGTGATCTCTGGCGACGTGCGAGCGGTCCGCGTCGACAGCCAGAGGGTTTGGTAGATCGCCCGCTCGTTGCCGATGCCAGCAGGTGAGACGCGGTTGTCGTACTGGGTGGTGTTCGCCAGCAGGAACACTGCGAACAGCGCACCTATCATTGCCGTCGCGCTGGCTCCGAGCGCGGGTCCTCGGGCGGCCTGGGTAATGCCTCCGACGGCGACTGCGACCAGCAGTGGCCCCGTGAACATGCGCCCGCGCATGAAGTCGCCGCCGATCACGATGATGTACGCGACGTAGAGCAGCACCCCGACGGTGAGCGCGAGCAGCATGCGCCGCTCCTTGTTCAGCTCCGTGGGCCAGCCTGTCGTGCCGCGTGCCTCGTGGAAGGCGAGGAGTGCGCCCAGGGCAGCGATGCCTGCGTGGAGCGGCTCGGCGAGCGCGTAGTCCGAGAGGGACGCGATCCCGTGGCGCAGCCCCTCGCCCAACGGCATCGCGCCGAGCTTCGCGTAGAAGGTGTTCGGGAGCGGCGTGCCGTAGTAGACGGTCGCGAAGGCGAGCCACAGCACGAGCAGGACCAGGGCGATCGCAGGGCGTGGCCTCGAGATCAGGGTGACAAGGAGGGCCGGTCCAACGAGCAATGCATCGTCGAAGCGGTTGAGGATGCAGAGCGTGGCGCAGGTGGCGATGAGCAGTGCGCGTCGGCGCTCGGGCATCTCTTCCCAGCCGAAGGCTAGGGCGATCATGCCGGCGATCAGCAGGTGCGAAAGAGAATTCTCTAGACCCGAGGTGGAGAAATCGAGGAACGACGGGGAGGTGGCGAGCGCGGCGACGACGATGATCGCTGAGGCCGGTGGGAGCGTCTTCGCGATCAGGTAGCCGACGCCGATCGCGCAGACGACGCCGAGCAGGATCGATGCGTAATAGAGGTCGATGCCCAGACGGCTGAGGACGCTGAGCAGCAGGAACCAGAGCGGGTGGGTGTAGGCCTGCACGCGCTCGCCGACGTTGTAGACCGGGCCGTAGCCGTGAATGAAGTTCGAGACGGTGCGGAAGGTGATATAGGCGTCGTCTGATACCCACGCTCGACCGAGTGTGAGTACCCCGAGGACGGCCCCTGCGACGACTGGAAGGCGCCGGGTTGCCATCCCGGCGAGCGAGCCCGCTGCCATGAATTTCCTACCCCACGGCGGCTCGCGCCGAGCGAGGCGGGCCGCATACCCATGGAATGGTCGAGCCCGGACAGTGTCAAGGCGGAATCAGGTGTAGTCGGGCGGTCGGCGGCCCTGATTGCAACCCATCCCGCTCTCTGCCAGTGGTATAACGAACGTTGTTAGCACCACTGCGGGAGGCACACACGATGACTGGGCCTTGTGACGACGTACCCGATGCCGTTTCACAGCCGTTCTGGGATTCGGTCGACCAGCAGAGCCTCGACGACCCACTGCTGTATGCGAACCGCGAGCTGAGTTGG
>JBAXNX010000066.1:0-7237 GCA_037133575.1 Chloroflexota bacterium | reverse complement strand
CGTACGACTTCGTCGCGCGTGCGTTCCATCCGCGTCCTCCGCGTTGGGTGCAGCCCTGCTGGTCTGGCTCGAGAAAAGTATCAGGCTCGCGTGAGGGGAAGTCAATTAGTTCAATAAGATAGCGAAAAAGTACCAGAATGCTTGTTCTGGAATATGTGGAGTCCGGTCAGGCTATGGTTCACGCCGGAGGACACTTGGGACGTTTGCTCTCTCACCAAACTGTCACAGTCCTTGGGGCGATCGTCGCAATAGCGTTCGCTGCCGGGGCGCTCAGGATCGATGTCCCATCGGGGGCAGGCAATCTACTCAGTGAAGGCTTCGGAGTGATTGCCTCAACGATCCTCACCGTCGCATTCATCGAGCGTCGTAGAGCGATTCGGGAAGGTCGCGAACGTGACACGAGGTGGCGCAGCCGCCTCAAGAGCGAGGTCTCCAAGAATCTATCGCTGATGGCCCATCGCGAAGGCGATTTCGCGCTGGCACCCCACGAGCTTCTAGATCGATCTCTCTTCAACTTGCGTGTCGACCAAGTTCGGCCAGACGTTCGAATCACGATCTCGCGTGAACAAGCGCAATCTCTAATGATCTCGCTCCCGCAAACCGTATCGCCTGATCGTTTGAGCTCGGCAGTCATAGATGAAGTGATTGCCGAGGGACACTTCTCTCTGGTCGTCGACGGCGCTATTCAAACGTCGTCCATCCATGACGCGCTGCTCGAGCTTCGCAACGACTTCGAGCGATACGCCCTCGCGCAAATCAGAGATTCCCGTCTCTCGGGGACGACTGGGAAGCTCAGTTGATGGTTGATGCTGGTGACGCGCGCCGAGGTGGCGGCTCAGTTGACTCAGTAGCGCTGCTCCAAATCGTCGGTACCAATGACCGGCTGGCCGATCTGTTCCGCAGTCATATCCGCTTACTTCGACTGTTAGAAGACATGCCGCAGCAAGACTCGCCGCGCCGGCCGTACTCGCCTTTCGGCGCGGAGATGTCTGCAGACGTGCGCGCTGAGCAGGTGACCCCGGAGGACGTCCTAGCGTTGCTCAGGAGCGACACACGTCCGTTCGGCTCTCGCGCGCCAATCCTCGCGTTCGGCGAGACCGCCGAGGCCCAGGATGTCCAATTCAGAGAAGCGCTCAAGAATTCCATCGCTCGCAGCGGGGGAGATCCAGCGCTGCTCACGGATGACCAGTTCGAGGAGTTGGTCGGCCGGCTACGATCCGAGTTATCAGGTACCCGACTCGACCCGCCCCACGACGCTTAGGTCCATAGTTCGCCCGCCTTGAACCCCTGCTCCACCCGCACGTAGGATGCCCCCGGCCCTCGGGCCACCAGAGACGCGCAACGAAGGAGCGAACCGTGGCAGACCAGGTCCAGGGCATCGAGGTCGGCCACACCGCCTCCTTCAGCCGCACCGTCACCGCCGAGGAGATTCAGCAGTTCGCGCAGGCGACCGGCGACACCAACCCGGTGCACCTCGACGAGTCGTACGCCGCCAAGACCCGCTTCGGGCACGTGATCGCGCACGGCATGCTCTCGGCCGGCTTCGTCTCGGCGGCACTCGGCACCCAGCTCGCCCCGCACGCGGTGGTGATCTACCTCAGCCAGAGCCTGCGCTTCCGCGCCCCGGTCTCGGCGGGCGAGACGCTCACGGCCACCGTCACCGCCACCGCACTAAACGTGGAGCGCAGCCAGGTCACGCTCGACACCGTCGTCACCAACCAGGACGGCACCCAGGTGCTGACCGGCGAAGCGCTCGTGATGGTCGAGGCGCCCAAGGAGTAATCCTCGCCTCGCGCGTTGCCGCGTCTCCACGGGCGCGCGAGGATAGACAGCGCAAAGTTCCTCCGCCGACGCTTCGACCCGCTGGGCGAAGACGGCGGAACGCCGACGCGAGGGTGCTGATGACGACTGAATCTGCCGAGATCCGCGAAGCCCAGGGCGAGTGGGAGGGCAGCGTCCTCCAG
Organism: Chloroflexota bacterium; assembly: GCA_037133575.1. Taxonomy (GTDB): domain Bacteria; phylum Chloroflexota; class Dehalococcoidia; order UBA2979; family UBA2979; genus RH-chloro-G1. The sequence goes on along the minus strand of JBAXNX010000066.1, from coordinate 5,273 downwards.
CGCGTGCTCGGACGCTTCCCGGAGCGGCGCGGCACCTTCCGCACCTCCGCCGCCGAAGCACGCCGGGTCTACACCCCCGCCGACCTCGACGACTCGGAATTCCTGAAGGACATCGGGTTCCCCGGCCAGTACCCGTTCACGCGCGGCGTCCAGCCGACCATGTACCGAGGTCGCCTCTGGACGATGCGCCAGTACGCCGGCTTCGGCACCGCGCAGGAGAGCAACGGGCGCTTCCGCCAGCTGCTCGCCGACGGCCAGACCGGCCTCTCCGTCGCCTTCGACCTGCCGACGCAGATCGGCTACGACTCGGACGCTCCGATCGCGGAGGGCGAGGTCGGCCAGGTCGGCGTTGCCATCGACAGCCTCGCCGACATGGAGGAGATGTTCGACGGCATTCCGCTCGACAAGATCTCCACGTCGATGACCATCAACGCGCCCGCGGCCATCCTCGTCGCGATGTACATGGCGGTCGCTGAGAAGCAGGGCTTCGAGCGCAGCGTCGTGACCGGCACCGCGCAGAACGACGTGCTCAAGGAGTACGTCGCGCGCGGCACCTACATCTTCCCGCCGCGCCAGTCGGTGCGCCTCGCTGCTGACCTCATCACCTTCTGCGCGAAGGAAGCCCCGCGCTTCAACTCGATCTCCGTATCCGGGTACCACATCCGCGACGCCGGCTCGACGGCGGCACAGGAGATCGCCTTCGCGTTCTCCAACGCCCTCGCCTACCTCGCCGAGTGCGAACGCATGGGCGCCGACATCGACGAGGTCGCGCCGCGCATCTCGTGGATCTTCAACACGCACAACTACTTCTTCGAGGAGATCGCGAAGTACCGCGCCCTCCGTCGCATGTGGGCTCGAGTGACTCGAGAACGCCTCGGCGCGAAGGCACCCGAGTCGTGGATGTTCCGCACGCACACGCAGACCGGTGGCTCCACGCTCACCGCGCAGCAGCCGATGAACAACATCGTGCGCGCCTCGATCCAGGCGCTCGCGGCGGTGGTCGGCGGCGTGCAGTCGCTCGCGCTCTCGTGCTTCGACGAGGCGCTCTCGATCCCCACCGAGGCAGCACAGCGCCTCGCCCTGCGCACGCAGCAGATCATCGCCTTCGAGACCGGTGCGGCCGACACCATCGACCCGCTCGCCGGCTCCTACTACGTCGAGTGGCTGACGAACGAGCTGGAGCGCGAGGCCGACGCGATCATGGCCCGCGTCGAGGACATGGGCGGCGCGGTCGCGGCCATCGAGGCCGGCTACGTCCAGACCGAGATCCAGGAAGCCGCTGTCACATACCAGCGTGAGATCGAGACAAAAGATCGCATCATTGTCGGCGTGAACGACTACACCGAGGGTGAGGAGCAGCCGCCTGTGCTGTTCCGCCCCAACACGACCGTCGGCGCCGAGCAGGTGAAGCGCCTGGCCAAGGTGAAGGCCGGCCGCGACGAGGCCGCCGTCAGCGCCTCGCTGGCGAAGCTGCGCGCCGCCGCTGCCGGTGATGACGCGCTCATGCCCGTCATCCTCGAGGCCGTGAAGGTGTACGCCACGATCGGCGAGATGTGCGGCGTCCTCCGCGACGAGTGGGGCGAGTACACCCCGCCGAGCGTCGTCTAGCGCGCGGGAACGCGCATTCAATCAACATCCGAGGAGGCCTCGAGTGAGCACCGACCCGCGCCCGCTCCGCCTCCGTACCCTGCTCGCCACCCTCGTCCTCGCGAGTGGCCTGCTGCTGGCAATGCTCGGCCGTCCCGCCCCCGCCGAAGCGCAGGTCAGCGCGATGCTGCCCGACCAGCTCAAGAACCTGACCTACCCCTCGACCTACACGGTCAGCGGCCTCGCCCCGCTGCGAGACGGCAAGTACGACCAGCGCGCGGCGCTCAACGACCCGCTGAAGCCCGCGCTCGTGACGTTCATTCAATCGTCAACGGGCACGGACTTCTCCGCCGTCCTCCTCGCAACGAACACCAGCGGCAGCGGCGTCTTCGTCACGCTGCACCTCGTGCGCGCACAGAACGGCGTCGCGACAGCCGGCCCCGGCATCTTCCTCGGCGACCGCCTCAAGATTGAGGGTGTCGCGCTCACGGACGAGGGCTGCTTCATCGTGAGCTACATCACACAAGGTCCAGGCGAGCCGCTGTGCTGCGGCACCAAGCGCGAGACGCGCGAGTATGTCCCCGACGCCAACACCTTCCGCCTGATCTCCGTCGATGGCGTCGCCGTCGCGCTGGCACAGGCACCCACGCCACCGCGCACCGGCAACCTCGGCACACGCAGCACGAGTGCGGGCACTGCCCTGCTAGCGATCCTCGCGGCGGCACTGCTGCCGCTCGCCTCACGACGACTCGTGCGCACCGAGGTGTGCGCGTAGATGGCGAAGCGACTGCCGTTCTCCGTGAAGAAGGCCGAGGCACATCTCGCCTCGGTCGATCCAGTGCTGGCGGAGCTGATCGAGGCGACTGGGCCATACACGCCGCGCCCCGGCGAGGACGCCGGCTACCAGTGGATGGTGCGCACCATCCTGTTCCAGCAACTCGCCGGCAGCGCCGCACGTGCCATCCAGAAGAAGTGGTACGGCCTCTACACCGAGGACGCCTCGCGCGCGCCGACGCCCGAGGAAGTGCTCGAGACGAGCGACGAGGAGTTTCGAGAGTCCGGCGTCTCACGCCAGAAGGCGAGCTACTTCCGCGACCTCGCCGCCCACGTCATGGACGACCGCCTCGACTTCGAAGCGCTGCACAAGACCAGCGACGACGAGGTGATCAAAGCGCTCACCGCCGTGAAGGGCGTGGGCGAGTGGTCCGCGCACATGTACATGCTGTTCTACCTCGGACGCCCCGACGTGCTGCCGACCGGGGACTTCGGCGTGCGGCACGGCGTGCAGATCGCCTACGGGCTCGAGGAGATGCCGACGCCCGCGCGTGTGCGCGAGATTGCTGCACCATGGGCGCCGTACCGCTCGGTCGCTTCGTGGTACATGTGGCGTGCAACCGAGCGCGTGGTCGAGAAAGCTCGCGACCGCCGCTCCTGACCTCGCCCGTCTCGATATGCGTTCGACAGGGGGCACACGATGCGCATCGCACTGTTTGGCCAGGCCGCGTTCGGCAAAGACGTGCTCGACGCGCTGCTCGCGGCGGGCGAGGAGGTCGTCGGCGCCTCGACGCCAAAAGCCGGCGCGCGACCCGACCCACTGTTCACCGCCGCGGAAGCCGCCGGACTCCCCGTCATTGAGACCCCGTCACTCCGCCAAAAAGGGTCGCTGGCGACCTTCGCGGCGTGGCAGCCCGAGCTGCTGGTGTTCGCCTTCGTCACCGACATCGTGCGCCAGCCCGTGCTCGACCTCGCACCGCTCGGCGCGATCCAGTACCACCCCTCGTTGCTGCCGAGGCATCGCGGACGCTCGGCGATGAACTGGCCAATCATCGCGGGCGAGACGAAGACGGGCCTCACGATCTTCTGGGTCGATGCCGGCGTCGACACTGGCCCGGTCCTGCTGCAGCACGAGATTCCGATCACGCCTGACGACACGCTCGGCACGATCTACTTCGGGCAGCTCTACAAGATGGGCGTCGATGCGCTCGTCGAGGCGGTCGCGATGATCCGCGAGGGACGCGCGCCGCGCGTCACGCAGGACGAGTCGCTCGCAACCTACGAAGCACCGATCGGGCCCGAGCACGCGCGCATCGATTTCACTCGCCCCGCGCGGCTCGTCTACAACCACATCCGCGGCTGTGACCCCGCGCCGGGTGCGGCCGCGATGCTGCGAGGCACCTCGACACGGCTGTTCGACTGCCGACTGGTCGAGGGCAACGCGCCGCAGCCGCCCGGCACCGTTACCACGATTGAGAATGGCAAGGCCTCGGTAGCATTGATCGGCGGCACGCTGATCGTCGGGCGTGTGCAGCAGGACGGAGCGAAGGTCGCCGCTGGCGACGTGCTCGCTGTTGGCGATGTGCTGGAGGGCTGCTGATGATCGTCGCGACGGTGAAGGAACTGAAGCTCGAGGAGTACCGCGTCGCGCTGACACCGCAAGGTGTCTCGAGCATCGTCGGCGCCGGCCACCAGGTGCTCGTCGAGACGGGCGCCGGTGTCGGCTCGAACTACGAGGATGACGAGTACCGCGCCGCTGGCGCCGAGGTCGTCGCGACCGCCGCCGAGGTGTTCGCGCGCGCCGACCTCATCTGCAAGGTGAAGGAGCCGCAGCACCAGGAGTTCCCGCTGCTGCGCGAGGGCCAACTGCTGTTCACCTACCTGCACCTCGCCGCCGAGCCAGACGTCACCGAGGCGCTCGTGAGCTCGAAGTGCACGGCGATCGGCTACGAGACCGTGCGTCGCGACAACGGCTTCCTGCCGCTACTCGCACCAATGTCTGAGATCGCCGGTCGGATGGCCGTCGAGATCGGCGGGCAATTCCTGAAGCGACCAGGGCCAGGGCGCGGCGTGCTGCTCGGTGGCTTGCCGGGCGTGCCGCCCGCGCACGTCGTGATCCTCGGCTCAGGCAACGTCGGCAAGAACTCCGTGCGCGCGGCGGTCGGCGCCGGCGCGCGCGTCTCGGTGATCTCGAACAGCGAAGACCAGCTGCGCGCGCTCGAGGAGCTGTACGCAGGTCGCGTCGAAACCGTGCTCGCCAGCGCGCAGGCAATCGCAGACACGGTGGTCGGTGCTGACCTCGTCGTCGGCGCGGTGCTGGTCGAGGGGCGTCGTGCGCCCGTCGTGATGACGCGCGCCATGGTGCGCTCGATGGGCCCCGGTGCAGTCATCGTCGATGTCGCGGTCGACCAGGGCGGATGCATCGAGACGACGCGACCGACCGACCACGTCCACCCGATCTACGTCGAAGAAGGCGTGGTGCACTACGCCGTCCCGAACATGCCCGGTGCCGTACCGCGCACCTCGTCACGCGCGCTGACCGGGCTCACGCTCCCCTACATCCTCGAAGTCGCGAACCGTGGGTTCGAGGCAGCCGTGCTGAGCGACCCTGCGCTGCGGCGCGCGGTGAACACGTACGCAGGCCACGTCACGCATCGCGGCGTCGCCGACTCACTCGGCCTGCCATACATGGAACTCGACACGCTGCTCACGAGCGCGAAGTAACTAGCCTTCGAGGCGGTCGCGCACCTCGCAGAGATGCTCCCATTGGTGCTCGAGGCTGCGCCGGAAGATGCGGCGCGCTGTCACGAGCTTGACGCCAGACTTCGACTGCGCCGCACGCTCCACCGCCGTAACAGCCTCGAGGCGATCGAGTACGAGCGCAGACGCTTCGGCGAATGCACCAAGCGGAT
>JBAXNX010000065.1:0-7252 GCA_037133575.1 Chloroflexota bacterium | reverse complement strand
CCGGTCATCAGCACGACGGCAACCAGCGCCATGCTCAGCGGAATCTCGTACGAGATCATCATCGCGACCGTGCGCATCGCACCGAGTAGTGCGTAGTGGTTATTCGATGACCAGCCAGCGATGAAGATCGCGATCGTCGCCAGCGACGAGATCGCGATCAGGTAGAGCACCCCGACGTTGAGGTCGAGGTAGTTCATGTTCGGTGCCCACGGCACCGGTCCCCACACCAGCAGGCCTGGGATGAACACCAGGATCGGCGGCAGGAAGAAAAGGAAGCGGTCAGCCCCGTTGGGGATCAGCACTTCCTTCTGAATCAGTTTGATCGCGTCGGCGACAGGTTGCAGCAACCCGTACGGGCCCACACGGTTCGGGCCACGGCGCACCTGGATGCGGCCGATCAGGCGGCGTTCCACCCAGATCAGCACGAGGAGCACACCACCGACGAACGAGAGGATGCCGATCGCGCCGATCAGCGCGGTCGTGAGGTACGAGATCCAGTGGTCACCGAGCAGGTCGTGCAACTGCGCCGGCTGCGCTTTGTTCTGCTCGTCGAGCCAGCCTCGGAGGTGCGCGATCGGGATGCCGAGGTCGCGCAGGTCGTACCAGTGGCCATCGAGCGCGCCCGATACCACGAGGAAACCGACCCCGCCGGCAATGCCTGCGAGCATCACGAGCGCGATCACGCCAATGACGAGCTTTGCGCCCGTCAGCGGCACACGCGCTGCGCGAATCGGGTCGAGGGCCGCGGTCATCGGTCGATCTCCCCTACCACGATGTCAGTCGAGCCGAGCGTCACGATCGCGTCCGGCAGCGCCGCACCGACGGCCATCTGGCGAAGCAGCGAGAGGTTGATCAGCGAAGGGGCGCGGATGTGGAAGCGCGCCGGTGCAGGCCCACCATCTGACACCACGTAGAACCCGAGTTCGCCACGGGGGCCCTCGACGCGCGCGTATGCCTCGCCTGGAGCAGGCCGCAGCGCCAGCGGGATCTCGGTCTTGTGCGGCCCTGACGGCAGTCCATCGAGCGCCTGCCGAATGATCCGTACGGACTGGCGCATCTCCTCGAGACGCACCATGAAGCGGTCGTAGCAGTCGCCGGTGTGACCGACGGGAATCTCGAAGTCGAACTGGTCGTACGCGCAGTACGGCTCGGCCTTGCGCAGGTCCCACGGCACGCCCGAGGCGCGCAACATCGGACCGGTGATCGAGCCGTTGATCGCCTCCGCAGCAGTCAGCACGCCAATGCCACGAGCACGTGCGATCAAGATCTCGTTGTCGACGAGCAGTTCGGTGTACTCGGCGATGCGCGTCGGCATCTCGGCGATCAGCGATTCGATCGCCGGGTAGAACTCGGGCGGCGGGTCGAAGGCGACGCCACCGATGCGCATGTAGTTCGTCGTCAGGCGAGCGCCACAGGTCATCTCGAACAGGTCGAGGATCTTCTCGCGCTCGCGGAACATATACATGAGCGGCGTCTGCCACGCACCCGCGTCGTTGATGAACGTCCCGTTCGCCATCGAGTGGCTGGCGAGGCGCTGCAACTCCGCAAAGATCACGCGCAGGTAGGACGCCCGCTCCGGCACCTCGACGCCCGCGAGTCGCTCCACCGCGAGGCAGTAGCCGAGGTTGTTCGACATCGCCGCGAGGTAGTCCGTGCGGTCGGTGAACGGGATGTTCTGCGTGTACGTCCGCTCTTCGGCCAGCTTCTCCATCGAGCGGTGGAGGTAGCCCACCACCATGTCGATGTCCTGGATGCGTTCGCCGTCCATGACGACGCGCAGGCGAAACACCCCGTGCGTCGAGGGGTGCTGCGGACCAATGTTCAGGACGTACGGCTCGGATGCGGTTGTCATCGCTCCTGCTCCCCTGTCTCAAACGGGAAGTGGGGCAGACCGGGGTGGTGGTCCGCGGAGATCTGCAGGAAGTCCTTGCGCAGCGGGAAGCCAGGGTAGCCCTCCCACAGGAACATCCGCCGCAGGTCGGGGTGACCCTCGAAGCGGATCCCCATCAGGTCATAGACCTCGCGCTCCTGAAGCAGCGCGCCGGTGTACACGGGGTACGAGGACGGCACCGAGGCCGCCTCGTGGTCGTGGAGGCGTGCCTTCACGACGATCTGGTGGTTCTGGTCGAGCGACTGCAGGTGGTAGACGACCTCGAAGTGGTCGTAACGGTCCACGCCGCACATGTTGCTGAGCTGGGCGGCGTCCATCTCAGGGTCATCGTGCAGCCAGCGGAGTGCGTCCACGAGCCGCTCCGGGCGCACCTCGACCCACTCGTCCGTCGAGGTCACCACCGAGCCGGGCACGCCAGCCTCGAGGAGTGCCGCCACGTCCGTCCCAATCGCCTGTCGAGGTCCCCGGGGCAACTAGCGCCACTCCAGCGCGCGGCGACGCCAGGCGTACGCCAGCCCGAAGCCGAGGATCGCAATGAACAGGGTCGCCTCAAAGATCGCCGACCAGTCGAGGCTGCCGTGCACCACCGCCCACGGGTACAGGAAGATCACTTCCACATCGAAAATGACGAACCCGAGGGCGAACAGGTAATAGCGAGCGTGGAACTGGCCCCAGGCCGTCCCCTCGCTCTCGACGCCGCACTCGTAGGTGGCGTCCTTGATCGGGTTTGGGTTCTGCGGGCGCAGTCGGAAGCGGTAGAAGGCCCAGGAAGCGATCAGCGGGATCGCAGGAAATGACAGGGCGAAGACGAGGAGCACGCCGACTCGACCGAACTGCTCTGGAATCACCAGGCGGTCCCCTCTAGGCGGCACAAAACCCCTGTGTCTCGTGCCCGAGCGGTTGTAGCACGGCCCGATGGTGGGTGCAATTTTCGACAGATTCAGGACGTTCGAGGCAAAGCGAAGGCGCGTCAGCCCTCTGGCGGGGCGTCCGCGGAGGGCGCGCCATCGCGCCCCCAGCTGCTCCGGAGGCACTCCATCTGCTCGAAATCGTAGCCGTCGCGACGTACGTGGCGGGTGCGGAGGAAGCCGGCACGCCCGAACGCCGTCTGGGCTCGGTAGTTCCACGAGAGCGTGTGGAGGTAGACCCGCCGCAGCCCACGCTCGTCGAAGAGGTACTGGAGCATCGTGCGTACCGTGTCGGTCCCAAAGCCTCGAGACCAGTACTCGCGGTCGCCGATCGTGATGCCGAGCTCGGCCTCCTGCAGCATCGGGTCGTAGCCGTAGTACATGACGTTGCCGATGTGCCGGCCGGTGGCGATGTCCTCGATGGCAAAGGTGCGCCGGTAGGAGGACGGGTAGCTCAGGTCGTCGGTCATCGTTGCGAGGAAGTTTCGGTACGGCATCGTCATCGGACGGGCCGCGTCGTACTCGGCGAGCTCAGGGTCCTTACGCCACTCATAGTCGCGCGGCGCATCGTCGATGTGCTTCTCACGCAAACGGATGAGTGTGCCAGTGGTGATGACCTTGGGCGTCGTGCTGGTCACGCACCCGCCTCCTCGATGGCGCCCGCCTGCAGGTCGGCGATCAGCGCACTCGCTTGCTCCACCATGGAGCGCTCGTTGGCATAGGACATACGCCCGGGCGCCTCGTGGATGTCGACCCAGGCGACGACATCATACTCGTGGTCGTGAAGCGCCATGTCCCCACCGACCGGCTCCATCAGGAAGTGGTGCACGACTTTCTGCACCAGCACGCCTTCCGACGCGATTGTGTAGCGGTAGTGGATCGTGCCGATCTCGCCCACGATCTCGACCTCGAGGCCGGTCTCCTCGCGCACCTCGCGCAACGCAGTGGCCTCGACGCTCTCGCCGGCTTCCGGCGTGCCCTTCGGCAGTGCCCAGAGATTATGTGCGGGCCGGGCCACGAGGATGATCTCGATGTGCCCGTCCTGCTCGCGGTAGACGACGCCTCCGGCGGACATCGCCCGCCGGATCGGCTTCTGCGAGGCGTTCGAGGTCACCCCGCGGCGGCGGCCGCCACCCGGGTGTCTACTGCCACCGCCGCCGTTCGAGGACGGCTCATTCACTCTCGTCGTCATCCTCGGCGTCATCGAGTGCGATCAGCCGAGCATCTGCCAGCGCGTGGCGCGCAGCGTCTGCCAGCCACGGCTCTGCATTGAGCAGCCGCGTCAGCACTGCCTCGGCCGCCTCGCCGGCGATCTCGCCGAGTGCGTGCACAGCGGCGAGCTGGACTTCGTCATCGTCGTCCTCGGTCAGCAGCGCGAGCGGCTCCACGGCCGTGTCGAGCAGCAGCTGACCGGCGGAGATCGCTGCCGCGGCGCGAGTCTCCGAGTCGTCGTCGTCGAAGTTATGTATCAGAATCGGCAGCCAGTCGTCCGAGGCATTCCGCCCCATCGCCCGGATCGAGGCGAGCCGCATCCGCGCTGTCCCCGACTCGTACTGCTCAGCAATCATCTCCGCGACCCACTCGTCCGAGGCCGCCCCCAGCGCTTCGAGCGAGCGCGCTCGCACCTCGTCCTCTTCGCCACCGTCTTCGACCGAGTCGCGCAGTGCCTCGCAGAGGAACTCACTGGCGTCCTCGGGCAGCATCCCGAACTCCATCGAAACGACGTACTGACCGAGCACCGTCGCTGCCTCGGCCTTCACGCTGGGCTCGTCGTCCGAGCGCAGCATCGTCACGAGCAGGCGCATCACATCCTCGCGCTCCTGCTCCCAGAGCCCGCGCACAGCGAGGATGCGCGTAGCGGCGTCCGGATCCTGCAGCGCGGTCAAGTGCACGCGGTCGTAGTCGAGCGCGGAGTCGTCGTCGGCTTGCCGCTGCAGCGTCGCGAGCACCTCGCGCCGTCGTGCTGCACCGATCTGAGGCCACATCGTCAGCAGATTGCCGGCGGTCTCGTTGTCCGCGCTCGAAAGTGCCGGGAGGTCGTGGAACGGGATCGGTTGCGATTCGTCGAGGATGAGCGCGATCACCTCATCGGGAGTCGCAGTCGTCCGTTCGCGATCCTCTTCGTCGTCCAGCCGGTCGAGCTCGCCGTTGTCGTCGAACCCGCCCGCACCGTCACCGCGTGTCTGCTCGTCGTTGTCAGGCATGGGACTCCAGTCTAACAGGCCATCGAGGTGTGACCTGACCCTACGAGAGGCGCTCGGGACGAGGCTCACGCTGCAACAGCGCGCGCACAGCGTCCTGTGGCGCCTGTCCTTCGTACATGATCGCGTGCAGTGCCTGAGTGATCGGCATCTGCACGCCATATCGCGCTGCAAGGCCTAGCGCAGCAGGTGTTGTAGCTGCGCCCTCGGCGGTCTCACCAATCTCCGCCAGTGCGGCATCGAGGGCTCGCCCTTGGCCGAGCAGTTCGCCCAGCCGTCTGTTGCGCGCCATGCGGTTGTACGCGCTGGCCATCAGGTCACCCACCCCGGCGAGCCCCTGGAACGTCAGTGGATCCGCTCCCGCGGCGACGCCAAGGCGGGTCATCTCGGCGAGCCCGCGTGTCAGGACTGCCCCCTTCGCGTTGTCGCCGTAGCCCAACGCATCCACCATCCCGCCGGCAATCGAGAAGATGTTCTTCAGTGCGCCACCGAGCTCGACGCCGACGATGTCATCACTGGTGTACACGCGGAACGTTGGTCCGTGAAACGCCGCACTGAGGTCGTCCAGCGACGCGTCTGCCGAGGCAATCACCGTCGTCCCCGGCAGCCCCGCAGACACCTCGCGCGAGAGGTTTGGTCCTGACAGCGCCGCGACCGGGCGCCCTGGGAGCACATCGCGAATCACCTCGGACATGCGTCGCCCTGTCGAGATCTCGATGCCCTTGCTGGCAGAGAGCACGGTTGCGTCGGGCGCGATGTGCGCCGCGAGTGGCCCGAGGTTGGCAGCGACCGTCTGCGCTGGCGTGCCGATCACGACCAGGCGTATCGGCTCGAGCGCTGCTGCGTCGCTCGTTGCGTGGAGCAGCTCAGGCAGCTCGATCCCCGGAAGGCGTCGCTGGTTTTGTCGCGTGGTCTCGATCTCGGCGGCTTCTTGTGGCGTTCGAGTGAGCAGTGTGACCTCGACGCCATTGCGCGCGAGCAGCAGCGCGAGGGTCGTCCCCCACGCCGTCGAGCCGATGACAGCCGCCGTGCGAAAGGTCACGCGGCGCCGGGCGCCCTTGGCACACCGCCCTGGCCGAGTTTCGGCTCCGTCCCGCTCAGCAACCGCCGCAGGTTGCTGAGATGGTTGAGCTCCACCGACGCTGTCACGACCACACCGAACACAAGGTACTCCGGCGACAGTCGACCGAGGTACACGAACACCACCATCACCGCGAGCCCGAGCGCTACGCCAATCATCGACATCAGCGAGACGTACCGCGTCACCGCGAGGATCGCGAGGCCAGCGAGGATCGCCGCCGTCGCAGCGAGCGGCGCCATCGCAAGGAACGCTCCAAACGAGGTCGCCACGCCGCGCCCACCTCGGAACCCGGCGAACACAGGCCATGTGTGCCCGATCACCGCGCCGACCCCACCGAGCGTCGCCGCCCACGATGAGCCGAACACGAAATGCCCGACGAGCACGGGGATCACACCCTTGCCGATGTCACCAGCCACGACGATCAGTGCCGGCACCAGCCCGAGGGTGCGCAGCGTGTTCGTGAAGCCAGTCTTGCCGGAGCCGTACTCGCGTACGTCCACCCCGCGCCACAAGCGGCCCACGATCAACCCTGGCTGGACCGAGCCCAGCACGTAGCCCACCAGCAGCGTGATCACTGCCGCGGTCACGCCGGCTGCTCTTGTCGATCTTCGGATCGTCTGCGGAAACGCAAGCGAATCGCGGTGCCCTCGAACCCGAAGGTCTCGCGCAGGCGATTCTCGATGTAGCGACGGTATGAGAAGTGCAGCAACTCGGGGTCGTTGACGAAGAACACGAAGGTTGGCGGCTGCACCTCGGCCTGCGTCGCGTACATCACCTTGAGGCGCTTGCCATGCACTGCCGACGGGCCATGCTCCGACAGCGCGCGCTGCATCACGAGGTTGAGCTCGGACGTCTGCACGCGCCGGCGCCGTACCTGGTCGATGTGCACGGCAAGCTCGAGGAGGTCGTGGATGCCCTCGCCCTGGAGCGCCGAGGTGAACTGCACAGGCGCCCACGGCACGAACTTGTACCGCATGTCGATCCGGCGCGCGAAGGTGTGCCTTTCATCCGGGAACTCGGCGAGGTCCCACTTATTCACGACGATGATCAGGCCTTTGCCCGACTCAGCAATCAGGCCAGCGATGTGTGTGTCCTGTGCGACGGTCGCCTCGCCCTGGTCGATCACGAGGAACACGACATCCGCGCGTGAGATCGCGTGCTCCGCCACCTG